>CAYGLE010000033.1:0-5857 GCA_964350995.1 uncultured Candidatus Saccharibacteria bacterium | reverse complement strand
CATATAAGTAGAGACAACCCTGGTACTGGTAGCAGAAGCATCGCTCCAAGAAATGGTTACAATGAGTTTCAAAATATTTGGGTCTGTTGTGCCTCCACTAGAGACAATATCGCTCTGAGAGTCACGTAAAACTGGCTCGAGTCGAAACTTTCTCTCAAAAAGTCCGTCTATATATGTATTATCTGTGGTGCTTTCCCATTTACCATTTTGCCAAGCAAGATAATAGTCGGTGTTAGTAGAAAGAGAAGCGATGTTTGTACTCCAAGAAATATTTCTTAAATACTTCACCGCTTCGAGCCCCTCTTCGGCAAGAAAAACCGCTTTCACATTTTTTGCCCCACCAAAGACGACCCTCATATGTAGGTTATACACACCCACCAAAGCCGCTGTGAAAACAGTGATGACAGTAGCGGCTATTACCACTTCAGCGAGAGACATGCCTTTGTTAAAGGATCTGTTGATCATAGGTTGCTATCAACTATACCAGTTGAGTTTATCGTTATAACTTTTGACTGTGTAGAAGAAGCGACGAGAGAAACAGTGAGAGTCCCAAAAAAGGGTGTCGTACCTGTTAATCTATCAAAAATCACATCGCTTGATCCAAGAGCCAAATTAATATTTGAAATGTTCACTAGTGGATGAAGAGGTATAGAAACATTGTTTGGATCATTTTGATCGTAAACCGAACCACTAAAGAGGACGACTTGAGCGCTCTCAATATGGACACCGTGCTGAACCCCTCCTTTGGAGGAAAGAGTCTGCGACCTTGCATGTCCTAGGATGGAGACGATGTGAGCTGTCTCTTTGACCAAAGATTGTCTATCATTTAATTGCTTAAAAGGAATACCAACAGCACTGATCAAGATGATGATTATTGCGATACCTATAAGAATTTCTATGATCGTGTATCCTCTGTTCATCATATTACTTCTACTAGAGAGTAAGTTGGAGCGAGCATCGACAAAGCAAATATTGCTACACCAATACCAATAACTATCATCATCACCGGTTCAATAATAGTTGAAAGATTCTTAGTCTTCTCATCCACATCTGTCTCATAGAATACAGCAACATTGAGAAGCATCTCAGATATTTTACCCGTCTCCTCACCCACTGCTGTCATCTCGGAAACAAACGGAGGATATATCTTCTCATAACGAGTAAAGACCGATGAGATAGTCTCTCCCTTCTGTATCGCATTACGAGCTTGAGAGAGAGCTTCTTTGTAAAGATGGTTGGGCACAACATTCTCCGCCACCTCAAGCGCACTAACAATAGACACGCCAGCAGAAAGAAGTGAGGACACTGTGCGTGCTGTACGAGCACTATTTACCTCTCTTATAACCTCACCAATTATCGGTAATCTTATAAATACAGAATCAAAAAGTCTTTTGCCAAATTTACTTCTTATAAAAGAAACAGTGCCCACAATGAAACCCAGCAATGTCCACAAGAAAATGGCTGTGTTATTCACCATAAAATCTGATGCACTGATAATAAGCCTTGTGGTCAAAGGTAGCTCAACTCCAAGACCTTCAAAGGTAGAAGTAAGAGTTGGCACCATATAAACGAGAAGAAGTATGGATATCACAATCATGAGAGAAAGGATGATTGCTGGATAGATCATCGCTCCCTTTATCCTTTTGTTTAATGTATAAGTCTTATCCATCTGGGAAGCAATGGTTGAGAGAGATTCGGAAAGATTCCCCGACTCTTCCCCAGCTGTCGACATAGAGACAAAGATGGAGGAAAAAACATCTGGATGCTTGGAAAGTGCTTCGGAAAACGACATCCCTCTACTCACATCGTCAGAAAGATTACGGACCAATTTCTCAATGCTTTTCTTACGAGCTTGCTTGCCCATAACCTCAAGAGCTCTGGTCATAGAGAGTCCGGCTCCAAGCATCGAGCTCAAATTTTTAGCAAAAATTATCTTGTCATGGAAACTTATTCTGCTAAAAATAGAGGAGAGAGAGCTCGTGACATTGCCATACCTCTTTTCTCTAACTGTTAGCACCTTGCCTCCCTCATTTCTTATCTTTGAATACAGATCGATCTTATTTTTAGCATCATATTCTCCACTATAGATCTCCCCTTTTTGGTTCTTGGCTGTGTAGGAATAAAACATGTTATTCGGAAATTACTCTCAAGACCTCCTCTATAGAGGTGTTGCCTAGCGCGGCTTTGTATATACCATCTTCTATCATGGTCATCATGCCGTTCTTTTTTCCAACCTCCTCTATTTCCTTACCACTGGCATTCTTAAGTATCAAAGCTTTGACAGGTTCCGTAACTTTGAGCACTTCGTGTATGCCTATACGACTCTGGTATCCTCTACCCTCATCATCAACATTCGGCTTCCAGAAAGGAATGTCCTTCCACTCGGCATCCTTAGGAACAATTTTCTCTTCCTTCAACAAATTAAGCATTCTGTTTAGATCCACGAGGTGCCCTAGAGATTCTATCTCTTGTTTGTTTAGGAAATACTTTTTCTTCCCTTGCCCGAGCTTCCTCACAAGTCTCTGTGCAACAATAACATCTAGAGTTGATGTGAGAAGAAATGGTTCCACCTTCATATCCAAGAGCCTTGGTATTGCTCCGGCAGCAGAATTAGTGTGAAGAGTTGAGAGCACGAGGTGCCCTGTGAGAGCAGCATTCACTGCCAAGGCAGCTGTCTCATTGTCTCGAATCTCTCCGACCATGATGATATCTGGATCTTGGCGGACAAGAGTACGCATACCTTGAGCAAAGGTGAAGCCTATTTCTGGTCTCACTTGAGTTTGGTTGACCCTCTTCATCTGATACTCTATAGGATCTTCAATGGTTGAGATGTTTACATCTGGGGAATTGACCAAATCCAATATTGTATAAAGAGTAGTGGTCTTACCGCTCCCGGTAGGACCAGTGGTGAGTATCATGCCGGTAGTGAGCTTGATAGCATTGTGTATCGTCTCAAGGCCATAGCCATGGAAACCCAAAGACTCTAGAGTGAACCCCGATGCCCCCTCTCTCAAGATCCTCATAACCGTCTTTTCTCCATAGTAAGTTGGAAGAGTTGATACACGGAAGGAAACCTTCTCTCCATCTAGATCAATTTTGAAACGTCCATCTTGAGGAACGCGCTTCTCATCAAGCTTCAAATTAGATAGAACTTTTACACGAGCAGTAATACTCGAAATAGTATTCTTTGGCAAAACCATCGCATCGTGAAGGATGCCATCTATACGATATCTAACCAAAACCTTATCATCCTCTGGTTCTATATGGATGTCCGATGCATCCTGGACGATAGCGTGTTTGAGCAAAGTATCTACCACACGCACTACGGGTATATCCTCTGCAAGCTTCTTAAGATCTGAAACATTTTCTTCTTCTTTTCCAGAAAGACCCTTGATAGTGCCAGCGACTTGCTCTATGACGGTACCAAACTCATCCTTAAGACTCTTTTGGTAAGAGACGAGAGCCCACTTCATCGACTCATTGTCGGTGAGTCTAAGAAGAAGTTTGCCTCCGAGCTTCTTCTTCACAAAATCGATGGCGGTCATGTTCTCGATATCGAGCATGGCCACCTCAACACTATCCCCCACTTTTTTGAAAGCGACGATATTATGGTTCCTAGCTATTGGCTCAGGAATAAGAGAGAGAACTTCAATATCAAGTTTTTGATTTTTGAGATCTACGAAAGGGATCCCTAAGATATAACTTTGCAATCTCCTGAATTCATCTTCGGTGATGATCCCCTTCTGCACAAGCACTCTACCAAGACCAACACCTTGCTCTTCGGCAAGACGAGAGGCCTCCTCAATATCTTTTTTTGATACTAGACCGGAGTCTAATACCAGACGCTTAAGTTCTGTCTCATCAATGTGCATAGTAAATATGCTTTTTAGCTTTTTAGCTTTTTAGCTAATCAGCTCTAAGCTTATTTATTATAGCATTGAGCATCTTCATCACTTCCAAAAGTAGTCCACGTACTTTCTCTAATTTATTCTTGTCGGCATATTTAAGATTCTCCGCAATGAGAAGTTCTGTTTCAAGCTCTGCGCCTGAAGCATAGGCAATTCTTAAAAACTGATGGAAATCCTTGCGTGTTCCTCTAAATCTACCCTCAGCAATATTTGTTGGAATAGATACAACCGCTCGTCTAATCTGGCTAGTTAAACCAAAGGCTTCTTCTTTTGGAAAACTTTTAGTCAAGTCGTATGTCGCTGTTACCAACTCTACTCCTCTTTGCCAAACTGTTAAATCTTTATATGAATGAATCATGGGTTCCTGACAAGCTAACTAGCTAATAAGCTGACAGTTTAGAAGCTACCCTAGAATTCTCCGAAGTTGGGATTTGCACCAACGTTGATGAAAGATGCTGGGCAAATACCTTGATTGAGAAGACTATCCCAAACTGTAGCTTGTATCTGCTTAGAGCCTACGGTTGAGTAACTCATAATGAAGGACTGTGTCGTAGGCTCGTTTGGTGGTAGAGGTACTTCATCTCCGGCCCAGCTGAATGTGTATGGAGAGTTGCCGTTTGGATCGCTTATGGTCACATTCCATGTCACATCCTCACCCACTTGAGCACTACTTGGTGTAGCAACACAACTTAGAATCATGTTTGGTGAGTTAGTAATAGTGAGGTTAAAGTTCGTGGTTTTGGAAAGTGGTGAGCCGGTGACTGTTATAGGATATGTGCCAGCTACAGCTGAAGGTAAGACGGTGAAAGTGGCAGTGAAATTACATGGACTACCAGCACTCGGTACACATCCTTGGTTGGAGAAGCCTACAGAAACATCGGAAGGAAGACCCGAAGCAGAGAGTGTAACAGCCTGACCAGCTCCAGCTGTTTGGGTTGCTGTGATGATGTTTTGATCAGATTGAGGTACTCCAGCTTTTTGTACATTCACCCCACCATCGTTTGTTAGATTGTAATCAAACGCTTGAGTATAAATAATTGTGAAAGTTGTAGAAGAATTTGGAAGGATAAGAGCCGATGCCCCACCACCTTGAGAGTTGGTAATGGTTGGTGGGAAAGTGTAACCAGACGGAGCAGCACCTGGTGTTACGGTATAGGACGTACCTCCTTGAGATGGAGTGACAGTGGCATTACCACTACCAGTACCGTTTATTGCTCCGGGGTTAAGAATCCAAGAAGCACTCGCTGGGAAGACAGCAATATTGATAGTCGCTTCTGGAGGAGTGAGAGGACTCATGGTCACAGCATAAGGAGAGCCGTTTTGGGCTGTGCCGGCCCAACGCATCCAACCAATATCATTTTGCCCCCAAGCGTAACCACTAAACTGTTGAGTAGCACTACTATATGTAACCGCATAATTTGACCCAGTAAGATGAACCCAGCCATTCCACACACCTGTAGTACCTGCTGGAGCAGCGATGAACCTCGCCCAACCAGTCGTAGCACCAGTTGAAGGATTCACGTTTGGCTGACAAGGAGCCGAAGGACAACCAGAAACATCGGAAGAGTTGAAGGAAAGCCAGCCATAGTTAGAAGACCAAGCGTAGCCAGAGAGATCCCCTGTCGATGTATTAGCAACAACATTGTAACCAGGACCAGAGAAACTTATCCAACCAGCACCAACTTCTGTGTTTGAAGTAGGAAGGTCTGACCAAGCGAAGCCAGAGAGACTAACTGATTGGGCATTAGCAGACGGTGGGATGAACAAGAAACAAAGGACGAAGAACAAAGGGATCAACATCCACTTTCCAAAATTTTCAATTTTCAATTTTGCAATTTTCATTGAATTTTCAAAGTACAATGTTTAAAAATTGATTCATTAGATCTTGGTTGGAAATTGTAAATTGTAAATTGATAATTAGCGAATCTTCTCTTCCAATTTCTCTATCC
>CAYGLE010000032.1:0-5927 GCA_964350995.1 uncultured Candidatus Saccharibacteria bacterium | reverse complement strand
CTCGCTTTCCCACTTCGCTAAAGCTCCGCGGGACAAGCGCTCGGCTCTGCCCCTCGCCCTCACCCGCAAATGCAATCATTCTTCTTTTTTGGCGAGAGTGTTTTTTAGAAATGGTATGAAGCGGGGGGCGAGGGAAATTTTTTTATAAAAACAAAAAGGCCGCAGGGGTACTGAGGCCTTGTTAAGTTGGAGCTGGGTTCGCCATCTACGGCTGGGTGTAAAGCCAGTCTTGATAGGCGACCAAGTCCGGAACTGTGGGTGGCGGCTGAATTTTTAGCGCATCAGCCGGTATTTGCAGAGATTGAGTTGTTGCTCTCGCACCGCAGTGGCTTTTGAAGTTTGAGAAAGCTCGGTTGAACTCCTCGCTCCATTCAGCGGCCTTTTCCTCGCTCTCGAAAGGGCCAAAGAGTTCGTGTGATCCTTGCCATCGATTCTCCTTTCTGTTACGAAATCCCCAATCTCTTTTTGACTTCAGCCGCTTCCTCAGGAGAAAGTTCTCGGCCATGAGCCTTAGCCCGTTTGGCTTCGTATTCTCGTTCGGTCTCGGCCAAGCATTCATCACATGGCGGACCGAAGCCTTTCTGGCTTCCGGGACCGACACAAATCATTGAGTCGTAAAGATCTGGATGCTTCGCCTCACATTTCGAGCGAGCAAGATGTCGGATGATATAGTCCTTTCCCTGTTCTGGTGTCATTAGGTACTCCTTCCGAAGCTAATCTATCTTAATTTTGGATAAAAAGAAAGCCGCCCGAAGAGCGAGTGGCTCTCGGGGCGGTTGATCAGTTCCGTGCTGATTTGAGAATGCATTTTTGGCCTATGCCTTGTTCCTGAGCTTGATTTTTGGTGTGCGAAACTTCACGCCACCAAGTCTCACAGTGGTACATTCTGGGTGAAAGTCATAAATGATCTCGGCTCCTGCCCGGTAAAGCGTTCTGACGATTTCAGCGTTTGTGTTGACCTCTCCCGTCATGTTCCTCGAGACAAGATAGATTATGTCTTCCAAAACTTTCAGTTTGATTTCCATTTCACACACCTCCCATTCTGAAGTAGTCAACGATCGGCCAAGCGATGATACTGAGGCCGACACAGATTGACCATACAATGAACATCTGCCTGACAACGTCTGGTTTGCCTGTTTGCTTGGGTCCTAAAATCCAAGCGATAAACCAGACAAGTAGCATCACAGGTATTGCGACTCTCAAATCTACAGTGGCTGGCTGATTCTTTACTCCAGCCCAAAGAAACGGGATACTGGCCAAAACTCCAAGTATATAGCCCATATTAAAGAACTCCTTTCTGGGAAAACTCCCAATCAAATATTTTTTCTTAAAAACACTTGAATGGGAGCCCGATCCGATTTCTCGAATCGGGCAAGTTCGAAAGGTCTACAATCTTTGCTTGATCAGGATGTGTTCACCCGAAAGGATGGAGACGTACCCGACGGCTAAAGCGATGATACCTCCGAGAAGAGCACTACCGAGAAGGAACCCGAGAGTTGCTCCTACAGCAGAACTTGCAGATATTGTGATCCGCTTGTGAGTTGCCGACGCTTGAAGAGTATTGACAACTATTTGCAAGATTACTCCCGGTGTTTTGATTGCAATTCTCACGATCCATGGAATACAGCAAGTGAAGAACCAGACGATAATGCGGAAGGCTACTACGACAGAATTACTTCTCCGCAATCTTCTGGCGAAGTTAATCCTAGTTCCCCGAGCTTCTTCCAGTGAAGGCACAAAGGGTACAAGTGGAAACGACAGGATGGAAGCGCCAGAAATGTAACCAATCACCTTAACTGCCTCTTTCATCTGATTCCACACGTAACCTTCTATGAGAAGGAATGGGAAGAAATAGCTCATGAAGATGAGCATCGCGTAGCAGTACGCCACTCTGTTGTGTTTCCATGTTTGGAACATCACTTCGAACTCTTCTTTGGTGCAAGGTCTCCATTTCACTGCATCTGAAAACGCAGTGCGGAAAGCGGTGATGATTTCTTTCGGTTTGTAGGCAAAGAAGCCAATGAAACTTCCCAGAAGTGAACTGAATGGCCATGTGACCATCGAGTACACTTTGTGAAGCTCCAAGCCGACGAGGGCGCCAAGATAGCCACCCAAAAACAAAGCAAGCAAAGCCTTAAACAGGGTCATCCCAAGTCTCCTTATGTAGATTTTGATGGAACTGAATCCAGTAATATACTACACAAAACAAATAACTTGTCAATTTGACTGGTTGTTATAAATATGATTCTATAAAGTTGGAAAGGAGACCAGAATTATGGACGCTGTTGAAATAACTGTGGTTGTCAACGGGAAGAGGGTTATCTTCTCAACACTTGGTGGCTCTCTTCAATCACCGCTTCGACTAATACTCGACGGAGTAGTAATGAGAGGAATTGACCCAGCCGAAAGATTATTCCAGTTGGCTGAGCTTGGAGCGTGCTATCAATTACTTGATCAGCTTCAAGCAAAACTGAAAATACAGGGAGGTGTGACATGACTACAGATTTCCGAGCACCAATTGGTGGGTTTCTGTTGATAGTTATGGCTCTGGCTTTTCTTGACATGGCCATGCCAAAAATCAAAAACTTTTCAATAAAATCAACAGAACCTCAATGTGCCAGCAGATACATTGGAGAACGTGGAATTTGGATTGACAGAGCTAAAGACAATCCGAAACAAAATTTCTGCAAGTAGATAGATGCTTGCCTAGTCGCACTTACCCATCAGGTGGTGCGGCTTTCTTTTTGTAAGAAAATGAAAGCCGCCCGGAGAGCGAACGGCTCTCGGGGCGGTTATCTGACCTCTTCAATTCCAGAAGGGTGCCAGTTAGCAGTATCGAAGGATGCCATCTCAATCAGCATCTTTAGCTCCGGCTCATTGATGGCGAAGTATCGAAACTCGTTTTTCACATCACCTACACGAAGCTGAAAAGTGATTGCCGGATTTTCTTCAAGACAGACAATGATGTAGATGAATGTGAACTTTGGGTACTGTCGTGTCCCAGATATGATCTGGTACTTAACCGAAATCTCATATCTGCCAGCTCCATGTGGTTCGCCAAATATGCAGTGTTCAACGTATATTTTGATATGGTCGAGCCATTTACTGTTTCTGGCCGCATCTTCCAAGGCCTCGAGAATTCGAGCCCCTACTTGATTTTGTCGTTCCCATTGAGTAGCTGTCATTTTAAAGAACTCCTTTCCTGAATTTCATACCACCACACGATGTGATGATCTGAATACAGGAGGCCACAAAATGCGTGGCCTCGGGATGAGGTACAAATGAGTCGGTGACTACCGGGGACGGCGGCCGAATCTCATGTCTGCAATCGAAGAGAAAGTGGGGACAAGATTGTCAACCTCCTCTCGTGCCTGCCGGTTGGCGGTGATAATATCCCATTCCTTTGGCATGAAGTCGCCCACGTCGAGTCCCGGACAATCCGGCTTCTCGACAAATTTGTAAAGATTGGGGGCGACCTCCTGAACGAGACCGCCACCTTGCGTCCCGAATACCGGAAAGTTGTAAGTCTTCTTCATATTGATCTCCTAAAGAACAGATTTGATTCCAGAATCTCAATTCACCATTTGACAAGCTCATGGCTAGCCAAATGATGGTCTGGGTACTGGAGCCGAGCATTCCCGAAGGTTTGCTCGGCTCGGTTTTTAAAAGAGCTCAGGGACGCTCGCCGGCTTCGAGACCCATGGCGATTTCGAGATCAGTGCGACTCAGCTCAGGAATCAGCTCAACATGCTTGAGGTTCAGCACGGGTTTCCTGCCTGCGATTGTGAGATTCTTGAGTTCGAGGAGTTCTCCTTGGAACAACTCATAAACTCTCGCACTCCCCATTTCGCCGGCTTCGAGCGAGATGCCGTAGGCGCAAGCGTCGTTGACATCGAAAAGGACAACGGCGACGATGTTGTGCTCAGCGATCAGACTTTCCCATTCGATTCCGGAATCGAAGCCACAAGTCTCTTTTGCGAAGCAGAACATCTCTTCCTCTGCTCCGAGATGGTTAAAAATTGCTACCCGCACTTCATCACTGAATTCGGGGCATCTTTCGATCGGCTGATCAGAATACCAGCAGACTTTCTTCGTCATGTTTGTTTCTCCTTAAGAACAGATTTGATTTCCTGAAATGTGTCCCTCCTCAACTTCTAGAAGGGGTCACTCGCCTTTGTTCGCCAAATACCAGAGAGCGGGGCATTGTACTTCAGCATCGCCTCCTGTTTAGCCTGAATCTTCCTGATCCGGCGCTCTTGTAAAATTACCGCAACGAAGAGCACTAGCAGTGCAATTATGAGTATGGGCATCAAGTCTCCTTTTCTATTATAAGTATAGCAAATTACACCTCATTTGTCAATGATTTTCGTAGTTTGTAAAGGGTTCTTAAAATAAAGCTATTTATTACTCAAATATTCCTGTACTCCTTTGAGCCAGCCACCTTTGAAATAATCTTCTGGTTTAAAATCTTTAGGATCAACCCATAACATTTCGGAATGTCTTTCGGAAAGTTTAATTTCTCCGTTCAAAAATTTACCTTCATACCCAACAGCAAAAATTCTGACTGTAGGATTACCCGGAGCATTTTCTACTCTTTCGTGTCGCATAAAAACTATTGGCTTTTCGATCTCGTATTCAATGTTGTCTCCCAATTCTTCTTTCATTTTTCTTTTCACAATATCTTCCATCGGAGTTTCAAACTCATCTGGTTTAATTCTTCCTCCAGGCAAATCCCAGGCTCCAAAATTATCTTTCATTATCAAAAGCTTCCCGTCTTTTTCCATAAAAACTTTTACTGCTACAAAATATGTATCTTTTCCGTTCATATTTTTATAAATTATAGTCCCACCCCGGCTGCCAAGATTTGGTTTTTCGCCAATCTTCAGCCAGAGCTTGTTTCCAAGTTTTGCCATTTAACAATACTTCGAGGGCGATCTGTGGAGCTTTGTGGGCAACAATGGCTACATGCTTATCGTCATAATTCTGCTTCAAAAATTCAAGGAAATCAGAAACACGAGTTTTTACATCTTCATAACTTTCACCTCCTGGAAACGGCTTTTCAATACATTCTCCTTCCTGCATTGGCTCAACAATATCGGAAGAAGCACCATTCAGATCGCCGTAATTACATTCGCGTAGCCTCGTGTCAGGAATAATTTCGTACATATCCTCCCAAGTGAGTTTGGCTGACTGCTGTGCTCTTATTAAATCCGAACAAAAAACAACATCAAAATGCTTATCTTTGGTTTTATCTTTGAGTTCAACTGATTGTTTTACACCAAGTTCCGATAGCTCGACATCTTTCCAACCGGAAGAAACGTTCTGCTCATTATCAGTCGTAGTGCCGTGGACAAAATATTTGATTTTTATAGACATTCTCTTAAATTAATATTATGCAACCAGTTTAATAAAATTTTAAGCAAAAAGAAAGCTTCTGCCATTTATTAACTTAAACTCCTACCAATTTGTTGAAAAACTCCTTATCTTTATCGGAAGAAGGTTTTTCCTCTGAAAAGAAATTGAAATAATCTTTGTTCAGCAATATTTTTGCCAACACGTCGCATACAACGTCCGATAATTCAAGAATATAGTGATGGTGAAAACCGTAATATTCTACTTGTCTTTCTTTCGCAAATTTTTTCATCATCTTATTTTCTTGTTTTTCCGCATCTGAGCCATGAATAAAATGGCTTCTTATATCATAACCACGCTCGATAAGGTCAAAAACCTCTTTCCTTTTGGAAGCATTTTTAGGGTATAGAAAATAGGCAACTCTCAAAGCTACTTTGTAAGATATTTCGCTTTTTGAAGAATCAGAAAATAAACTTTCTAAAGCAGTGAAAGCTAAAGTAGCTTTTAATAAAGTCCAATGTTGGTCGTAAGAATGACTAAAAAACTTTACGGCATTATATAGCTTAGAATAATAT
>CAYGLE010000031.1:0-6257 GCA_964350995.1 uncultured Candidatus Saccharibacteria bacterium | reverse complement strand
ATATGGTACGAATAACGAATTTGGTTTTGATTATCTAAGAGATAATCTCGTTTATGAAAAAGAACAAATATCTCAACAAGAGCCAAATTACGCAATTGTCGACGAAATAGACTCAATCTTGATTGATGAGGCAAGAACACCGCTCATTATTTCTGCTCCAACCACTGAAGCTAGTGATCTATATATACAATTTACCAAGATCGCCAAAAACTTAGATCAGGAAGCTGATTTCACTGTTGATGAGAAGAGGCAGACAATATCTTTAACTCAAGCTGGTATAAGTAAAGCGGAGAAAATGCTTGGTATGGATAATATTTATAGTGAGGGAGGGATGAAATTTGTCCACCATCTTGAGACTGCGGTTAGAGCCAAAGCTCTATTTCACAAAAATAAGAAGTACGTGGTCAAAGATAATGAGATTGTGATCGTCGATGAGTTTACTGGCAGGCTCCAGCCTGGAAGGAGATGGTCTGAAGGGCTTCATCAAGCTATAGAGGCCAAGGAAGGGGTAAGGATTAAGGAGGAATCTAAGACCTTTGCCTCTGTCACATTTCAAAATTATTTTAGGATGTATAAAAAGCTTTCTGGCATGACAGGCACAGCTTTTACCTCCAAAGAAGAGTTTTATAAGGTATATGGTCTTGAGACATTTTTGATCCCTACCAACAAACCAGTGGCTAGAAAGGATCAGAATGATTTTATTTTTCAAAATGAAAAAGGAAAGCATAAAGCAGTGACAAAAAAAATTTTAGAACTTCACAAAAAAGGTCAACCAGTTCTAGTTGGTACTGTTTCTATTGAGGATAATGAAATATTTTCAGATTTATTTAAAAAAACTGGAATTCCTCATGAGATATTGAATGCTAAAAATCATGAAAGAGAAGGAGAGATAATAGCCCAAGCTGGTAAAAAAGGAGCAGTAACTATCGCCACAAACATGGCTGGAAGAGGTGTCGATATAAAGCTTGGTGGCAACCCAAGTACAGTTGAAGCTTATGAGGAGGTGAAGTCGCTTGGAGGTCTTTTTGTCCTTGGTACAGAGAGGCATGATGCGAGACGTATAGACAATCAACTTAGAGGTCGATCTGGAAGACAGGGTGATCCCGGGGAAACTCATTTTTTTGTATCTCTTGAGGACAATTTGATGCGTATTTTTGCCACCGACTCTATCAAAAACATGATGGGGAAGTTCAATATCCCAGAAGATGAACCGATACAGAACAAACTAATCACCAACGCTTTAGAAAAAGCTCAAGAAAGGATAGAGGGCTTCAATTTTGATGCAAGAAAACATGTTTTAGATTTTGACGATGTCTTGAACCACCAGCGTTCTGTTATATATAAACGTCGAAAGCAAATTCTTTCAGGTAACAGCGAAGATGTTTTTAAATATCTTTTAGATTCAATTCAGCTTCTTGACGAACCGCTAGGTTCTCAATTCAGGCTTAAATTAGAGAAATTCAAAGAAAAGCCAGATTCGATCCATACCATTCGTAGAGTCATCCTTCAAACAGTGGATACTTTTTGGGTGGATCACTTGGAGACCATGGAGTATCTCCATTCAAGTGTTAACTTGAGGGCGTATGGTCAAAGAGATCCACTTGTCGAATATAAAAAAGAAGGTCTAAGGTATTTCAAGAACATGGAAGCTTCTATCATAAGGCAGGTAGCAGAGTTCTTTATGCGACTTGATGATAAAACCGAGTTTAATTCTCCCAATTCCACAATTGAGAAGGTCGCCACATCAGTTGCAGATATAAGGAAGGAGCCCGTCTCACAGGAAAAAAAGATTGGTAGGAATGATTTATGTTGGTGTGGATCTGGTAAAAAGTTCAAGAAGTGTCATGGACTCAACTGAAATAGTTGAAGTTTTAAAAGGTGTGGTGTTGGAACCGAGTATTAATGGGGCTATAGGGTTGGGGATCTTCTCTTTTGTCGGAGAGGTTATAGCTTTTCTACCTTCCTCTGCTTTGTTTGTTGGCCAAGCATTTCTCTTAAAGGATCCTCCGACTTTTAGCTTCTTTGTTAAATTGGTAATTTTCGTCACCTTGCCAATAGGTATTGGTACAACTCTGGGTTCTTATTTAACATATGGTGTTGCTTATTATGGTGGGAAGCCGGCTATAGATAAATTGCAAAAATATCTAAGATTCTCTTGGCAGAGTATCGAGAAATTGGAGAAGAGGTTTAAAAGTAAGTGGTATGACGAGATCCTTTTCTTAAGCATTAGATCTATTCCATTTATGCCCACAATACCATTAAATATTTTAGCTGGGGTATTTCGTATGGATCTTTATAAATACACACTACTCTCTATTATCGGTATAACCCTAAAAATGACCATTATATTTGGCGCTGTCATCGGTGGAGGTGTTGGGATAATTAACATTCTTAATTTATAATACAATCATGAAAAACAAGGGATTAATTTGGGGAGTTGTATCTTTGGCTTTTGTGGTCTTGGTTGTGTGGCTCATAGCCACACCCGGTAAACCTGGTAGATTAGATTCTTTTGCAACATGTATAAAGGATAGCGGAGCCAAATTCTATGGAGCCTTCTGGTGTCCACACTGTCGCAATCAGAAAGCTATGTTTGGTAAGTCAGCAAAGCGTCTACCTTATATAGAGTGTTCAACTCCAGATGGCAAGGCGCAACTTGATATTTGTAAGAAGGCTGGTGTAGAGGGCTACCCAACTTGGGAGTTCCCAGATGGTACAAGGTTGAGTGGAGAGGTGACTCTCGAGACCTTGGGAGAGAAGACTCAGTGTGAACTGCCTAAAGAATAATGGTTGAATTTTTACTCAAATCAGTACCAGTTTTGGTTTTGATATCACATGTGTTGTTAATAGTTATTTTTGTATCTCTGATTTTGGCTAAGGGTTTGGGGAGAAATTTAGTTTTTTTTATTGGATCTAATTACATGAAGCTTGGTGTTTTGGCAGCACTGCTTGCTGTGCTCGGTAGTCTTTTTTATTCTAATGTTGCTGGATTCACACCTTGTGTTTTGTGTTGGTGGCAGAGAGTTTTTATTTTTCCAATTTTAATTATTTTACTAGTTGGTTTTATTAAGAAAAATAATTCCACCTTTACTTTTGTGGTCCCACTCGCCTTGCTCGGAGCTTTGATAGCTCTCTATCAATCTTATGTATATCTGGGAGGAGCTTCGATACTGCCTTGTACAACAGAAGGAGGGGAGTGCTCTAGAATTTATGTTTTAGCTTTTGGGTATATCACCATTCCCCTCATGTCTTTGACAGCATCCCTTTATTTTTTAGTTATTGCTTGGGCTAGAAAGATATATGAAAACAATAGTAACGCATAACGCCAGTTTCCATACAGATGATGTTTTTTCCGTAGCCACTCTCTTTCTCTTGTACGGTAAGGAAAATTGTAGAGTCATAAGGACAAGAGATGAAGAAAAAATTAAAGAAGCTGACTATGTGGTGGATGTGGGTCTTGTGTATGACGAGGATAAAAATAGATTTGACCATCATCAGCTTAAAGGTGCAGGAAATAGAGAAAATGGAGTCCCTTTTGCTTCTTTTGGTCTGGTTTGGAAGAAGTTTGGTAAGGAATTATGTGGATCAGATCTAGTTGCTGAAAGAATTGATAAAACCTTGGTTCAATATGTAGATGGGCTTGATAATGGGTTTAGCATGACTAAACCTGTGATTCCTGAAGTTATTCCTTTTGATATAAATATTTTAGTAAAGTTGTATTCACCAACGTGGAAGGAAGAGGGAGATTGGGATAATAATTTTTTCCAATGTGTCGATTGGGCGATGTTGGTACTTGGAAGACTCATCACTGTTTCAAAAGATATAGAGAAAGCCAGAGACTCTATAATCGAAACCTACTACTCTTCTTCAGACAAGAAGATTATTATTTTTGATAAAGATCAAGATTTTGGTAGGGAAACTATACTAGATGTTCTAATTGATTTTCCAGAACCAGTTTATGCTGTGCTTTACAGGTCTGATGCAAATAACTGGCAGACTCTAGCTATAAGGAAGAATTTGAGCTCTTTTGAATCAAGAAAACCCTTTCCTGAAAGTTGGAGAGCTAAGATAGATGGTGAATTAGATAAAGTAACTGGGTTAGATGGGACTGTTTTTTGTCACAGGTCTGGTTTTATGTGTATTGTTAAATCTAAAGAGACGGCAATAGAGCTTGCGTTAAAGAGTCTAAACGCTTAGGGTAGAGGGATGTTTATCGACGAAATAACACTACATTTGAAAGCTGGCCGTGGAGGCGACGGGGTTGTTCGTTGGCGTCATGAAAAGGGGATAGATAAGGGAGGTCCAGCAGGAGGTAATGGTGGGAAGGGAGGAGATGTCTATGCTCTAGGTACGCGAGATATTGGGATCCTTTCAGCATATAGGGAGGTTAAGGTTTTTACTGCAGAGGATGGTAATGATGGAGAGGCAAGAAATAGGCAGGGTAAAGAAGGTGGGGATATTTTTATAAAATTTCCTATTGGTTCGGTTATTAAAAATTTGGAAACTGGGCACGTTTTTGAAATAAAAAATGAAGGAGAGACTATTAAACTTCTTACTGGCGGTAGAGGAGGGCTTGGGAATTCTTTTTTCAAGTCTTCTATCAATAGAAGTCCGAAAGAGACCACCGAGGGTGAGACTGGCGAAGAAGCAGACTTTTATATTGAGCTCCAATTAGCAGTTGATTTCGGTCTTATAGGTTTACCTAATGCAGGCAAATCGAGTCTTTTAAATACACTGACTCATGCAAAGTCGAAAGTTGGATCCTTTCCCTTCACCACAATTGAACCTCACTTGGGTGATATGTATGGCATAATATTGGGCGATATTCCAGGTTTGATAGAAGGAGCATCTCTTGGAAAAGGGTTGGGACATAAATTTTTACGACACATCAAGCGCACCAAAGGCCTACTCCATCTTATCTCTTGTGAGGAGTCTCAACCTGTAAGTGCTTATGAAATTGTTCGTAAAGAACTTCTCCTCTACAATAAGGATATACTTTCTAAACCAGAGGTTATCTTACTAACAAAAATTGACATGATCTCTCAAGAAGATTTAGAACATAAGATCTCAGAATTTAAGAAAATAAAAAAGGAAGTGATTCCTGTATCTGTACTAGACGATACAACGATCAAAAATTTGAAAGATTTTTTGGTGAGAAAATCAAATGAGTAAATACTACCCAACCATAGGACTTGAGATCCATGCCGAACTCAAAACAAAGACAAAGATGTTTTGTAATTCAAAGAACGACTCCGATGAGAAGATGCCAAATGTAAACATTTGCCCTGTATGTATGGGGCACCCAGGCACTCTGCCTGTGATAAACGAAGAGGCTGTTAGAAAAGTTCTTCGTGTAGGAGTAGCTCTTGGTGGTGAGCTGGCTGATTATACGGAGTTTGATAGAAAAAATTACTTTTATCCCGACATACCAAAAGGCTATCAAATAAGTCAATATAAGCATCCTCTTGTTTCTGGGGGAGAGCTTCTTGGTGTAAGGATTACAAGGGTACATCTTGAGGAGGATACTGCAAGATCGACTCATGATAAGCAGGAAGACAGCCTAGTTGATTTCAACAGAGCAGGTGTGCCACTTATGGAACTTGTCACAGATCCTGTTATCACAGATGCTGAAACTGCTTCTAAATTTGCTAAAGAGCTTCAACTGCTACTTTGGTATTTGGGTGCGAGTGAGGCCAACATGGAGAAAGGGGAGATGAGAATAGAAGCAAATGTTTCTGTAAGTAGTAGCCAAGAAAAATTTGGGACCAAGGTTGAGGTTAAAAATCTTAACTCTTTTAGAGCTGTAGAGAAAGCTATCGACTACGAGATAGAAAGGCAAACCTATTTGCTTGAGAAGGGGGAGAGTGTGGCACAAGAAACTAGAGGTTGGGATGAAAACAAAGAAAAAACTTTCTCTCAAAGGAGCAAAGAAGAATCTCATGACTATAGATATTTCCCCGATCCAGATCTACCAAAACTCAAAATAAGCGAAATAGAAGGGTTTGATAAGAAAACATTATTGAGCTCTTTACCTGAACTACCTTGGAAGAGGCGAGAGAGGTATATGGAGGTCTATGGTCTGACGAACGAATCTTCGGAGATATACACAAGAGATTTAGTGAAAGGTCAATATATAGACGAAGTTATAAAATTAATGTCTGATAAAAAGTTGGTAAAATCAGCTTTCAACTACCTGAACTCAGTTTTGGGCGTTACAAATATAAATCCAAAGTATTTTGTGGAAGTTGTTTCTATGG
>CAYGLE010000030.1:0-6303 GCA_964350995.1 uncultured Candidatus Saccharibacteria bacterium | reverse complement strand
CAGCCAAGAAATAATAAATAATATAAAAAATCTACCAAGCATAGATTCTTACACGCACAGATATACCGAAGGGGGAGAGATAGAAGCCAATTATAAGGAGAAGGTAAGAGTGACCGATGACCCCAACTCTGCTGGGACAACCATCGTGGGTATTGATCCAGACAGAGAGGACTCTGTCACAGAGTTGGCAAAATTTGTTGTGGAGGGGAGGTACCTCTTGCCTGACGATACAGATGGGATACTTCTTGGAGCCAATCTTCTAAGAAAATATTTGGATATTGAGGCTCCCAACATTTCTCTTCTTGAGAATGTGGAAGTGGGGGACAGGGTAAGGGTAAGTATTGGTGGAGTAAGAAAAGAGTTTATTGTGGTTGGGATACTTAAGAGTAAAACAGACGAGATAGACTTCAGAGCTTTTATCCCAGAGGTTACAATGCGCTCGCTTGTTGGAAGAGGTGATTACAACGTAGACGAAATTGCTATAGTTTTAGAAAAGGGGACCGACCCTCTCCTCGCTAAAGAGATGATCTTGAGATCCAATGTGGAGAAATACGCGAGAGTTCTCACTTGGGAAGAGTCTTTACCAAAGTTTTTGATAGATATCCAAAACACTTTCGGCCTTCTGGGTAACGCCATTGGCTCTATAGGGCTTGTGGTTGCTTCTATCACCATCTTTATAGTCATCTTCATAAACGCTATAACTAGGCGCAAGTATATTGGTATTCTTAAGGGTATCGGGGTTATGCCAGGGGCGATAGAAGTTGCCTATGTTATGCAGGCGATATTCTACGCTTTTCTTGGTATTGCTATCGGGTTTCTTATTGTCTATGGGTTTTTGGTTCCGTTTGTCGATGCGCACCCCATAAAGTTTCCTTTTTCTGACGGTATTTTGGTAGCAGAGGTGCCAGGGACGATACTTCGAGGAGTCCTTCTTCTTTTTGCCACCATCATCGCCGGATTCATCCCCGCTAGGATAGTAGTTAAACAAAATACCTTAGACGCTATTCTCGGCAAAACATCATGATAGAAGCCAAATCAATCACCAAAGAGTTCAAAAGTGGGGATAGTAAACTCATCGCTGTAAACGACGTGTCTTTCAAGATAGAAAGCGGAGAATTCGTTTCTATCACCGGTCGCTCTGGCTCTGGTAAGAGTACTCTCATGTATCAACTTGGTCTTTTAGATCGTCCAACTTCTGGAAACATAATCATAGATGGAGTAGATGTCACAGATATGACAGAGAGGGAGAGAACCATGCTTCGTTTGAAATCTTTGGGCTACATTTTCCAAGACTACGCTTTGATTCCAGAGCTTACAGCGCTGGAGAATGTCTTGGTTCCGCTTCTCATGCAAGGACTTACTCACGAAGAAGCTAGAAATAAAGCGATAAAGAGTCTGACACGTATCGGTCTTGGAGATAGGTTAGACCATCTTCCATCTCAACTCTCTGGAGGTCAGCAACAAAGAGTCTCCATTGGTCGAGCCATTGCTCATGAACCAAAAATAATTTTTGCCGATGAACCTACCGCCAATCTAGACTCGGAGTCGTCTCTTCTCGTAATAAAAAATTTTATAGAACTAAACAAAGATGGCCAGACGATTCTCATGGTGACTCACGAACCAGAATATGCGAAAATGACAGACAGGGTCATCACACTTTCTGACGGGAAGATATCCGAGGATCTAAGACAAAAAGCTCATGCAAAAAATTAAGATCTTTATTAAAAACAGAACCAAGCTCCAGATAATTTCAGTCGTAGTTGTGTTGTTTGTAGTGATATTTGTTTTGACGAGTGGGGGAGATAAGTTCGTGGAGGTGGAGGTAGAGAGAGGAGAAGTTCTACAAGAAGTAGTAGCTACAGGGAAGGTGAAGTCTGTAGAAGATGTGGATCTAGGCTTTGAGACTTCGGGGAAAATTGCTCAAGTCTATACACCCCTTGGAAGCAGTGTCGCTATGGGAGATCTGGTAGTTATGCTCGATCAAAACGAGCTTCTAGCAGATCTTAAGCGCGCCAAAGCACTTCTAAACGAGTCTTTGGTAACTCTTGAGAAGGTGAAGCGCACTTCCTCCACTTCATATGACAGCTCTTATGCTAAGGCGCTTGTGGCTCTCACCAACGCTTATACAGAGACCAGAGATTCTGTCTACAACACAGCAGATAGATTCTTCTACAACCCTCTTTCTTCTAGTCCTTCTTTAGATATTTACTACTATTCCAATAGTTATAAGTATCAATTTTCTACAACCTACGAAACTTCCAGTGCCCTCTCTGTCGAAAGATCAAATCTAAACGACCTCTTCCAAAAATGGGAGGCTTCTATAGATGCTGTGAGAAATACTGAGACTGATCTCACTTCCACTTTCAACCAAACAGAGACAAATATTGAGATAGTGAAAAAATTTCTAACCAATTTAGCAACCGTTATGAATGCCATTAGCCAGAACAACCAAGAACAGGAAGTGATCATTTCTGGATACAGAAACGATGTCGCTTCTGTGAGGAGTGCTATCAACACTTCTCAAGGTAAACTTTTGGATGCGAAGGAAGTTTATCTCTCTTCTCCAAGACAATCTACTGGCGGGTCGGGAATTGGCTACGATAGTGTTCTTGAACAACAAGCTAAGGTGGATGTGGCTTATGCAGAGGTCGAATCTCTTGAAGCTAAGTTGGCAAAAACCGTTTTACGCTCCCCAATAGATGGCATCGTGACGAAGCAAGAAGCCAAGGTGGGGGAGATAGTGACTTCTGGCACAGAGTTGGTCTCAATAATCTCAAACAAGAAATTTGAAGTAGAAGCAGACATTTCAGAAATAAACATCGGTAAGATTAGGAGTGGAAATCAAGCAGAGATAATACTAGACGCTTTCCCCAACAATTCTCTTATAGGCTTCGTCTCTTACATAGAACCGGGTGAGAAGATAGTAGATGGTGTGGTGAATTATGAGATAAGAGTTGTCTTCTCCGAAAACATAGACTTAAATCTCAAATCCGGTCTTACAGCCAGTCTTTACATCCTCACGGATAGGAAGGACGGGGTACTAAAACTTCCAACATATGCAGTAAAAAGAAAGGAAGATGGAAGATTTGTCAGTCTTAAAACCCAAGGCGGGGTAGAGGATAGGGAAGTAGAAACAGGACTTTTTGGGAAAGACGGGGTGGTGGAGATAATTTTAGGTGTGGAGGAGGGAGATATCGTTTTGGTTGACGAAAACTTGGTAAAATAGCCTAATATTGAAGGTGTAAATTACGGCTTTGTGTAGCCCTAAAAGGGTCTTTTTGTCGTCGAAAAAGCTTGACATTTAGCTCCAAAGGTGATAGTATTAAAAGGAATCAGCAAGGCGCTGATTTTTGTTTAAGAGGGAGAGTTGACGGACAAAGCCACTCTTAATTTAAAAGTTTAGTCTACAGTTATTTTACAGCTCGCAAGCCTAGGTCTCGCTCTTGCTCTATCTGGTCAGCCTACTCCTTCGATGATCCACAAGGTTAGCCCTATGTCGGAAATCGCCAGAGTTGCCGCTACAGACCCTAGAGATATAAGATCTGAGAACTATGGATTGATTACAGATCCTGAAAACGTTAAACGTTTTATCGAGAACTACTTTTCCGATATCCCGCTACTTAAGAAGGTCGCTTTCTGCGAATCTTCTCTCCGTCACTTTGAGAAGGACGGTAGCGTGAGGAGAGGTAAGCAAAATCGTTACGACGTTGGAGTAATGCAGATCAATGAGTTGTATCATGCCAAGGAGGCTAAAACGCTCGGCATCGATCTAGAGACCATTGACGGTAACGTGGCTTTCGCCCGACATCTCTTTGAGAGAGAGGGTAGCAGGCCTTGGAACTCTTCGTCTCCATGTTGGGACAAGTCGGAGGATCTCGCAATCAATACTTCTTCCTTGAAAACAGAGAAGAACTAATCTGGAAGAGAATACCTCTAAAGATAATCACAAAATCCCGGCATGCCGGGATTTTGTGTACTTATTTTATGAGGGGGAGTACTGGTCTTCTTATTATAACAACGTCGCACAATATATCTTTTGCGACGTATATCTAGATATCAAAGTTGTCTGTGGCTGATATGTAGTATTCGTAGATACCTTCTTGTTCGAGTTGGAACTTTACAACCTTTGGCACCCAAAGGTTCTGGTTAAACAACAAAAACAATCCCAATCCAATCAAAATTGCCAAAATTATTTGTACAAGTTTCAAAACGTTAATCCCCTTCTGGTTCATTATTTTTTAGTTTAGTTCTGTCTATATACTCCTCCCCCACTCAATAAAGCGGTTGAAATTGTCCCAAGACAAAGAGATGATCGGCCAAACAATTTTATCCCAAGCAAATGTCACAGGAAAAGAAATATAAGACCAAATAAGGTTAATGAGGTCTCTCACGTAAAGGATAGTTGATTTGCCTTGGTCGGAGCTCGCCGCATCAAAGATATCCCAATTCAAAAAGTATTTAAGTAGAGCCAAAGCTATCAAGATAAGAACGATTTTACCGATGAAGCCTCTTTCTTTCATTGATTTAATGCTACTACGCGAGTGGTAAATACGCCATAGGATCTAAGTAATCATTGGGGTTAGCAAGTGGTATGGAGGAGTTCTTACAGTTTTTACTACTTGAATACGGCAAAATCTGCACCCCTGCGGTAGCAAACAATGCAAAGTGAAGGTGTGGTCCAGTGGAAAAGCCAGAACCATTTTGCCCCGGTTGCCCTCCGCTGTAGCCTATAACCTGCCCTTCTGATACCTCTTGATTGGCTGAAACGATTGATCCAGAGAGATGCGAATAGAGTGATGAGAGGCCATTGCTGTGTCTTATGAGAATCCATCGTCCATATGAGTAGCAACCGCGCTCGAGATCGGTGTTGCCAGTGCCAGAGACGAAGCCTGATCTAACAGCTTTCACAGGAGTGCCAACAGTGGCTCTAAAGTCTATGCCATTGTGAGTTCCGGAGGTATAAAGCCTTCCAGAAGAGCTTGTTTTGCCAAATTGTTGGGTAATGAAGACACTGTCTAATGGCCAAGAGACAGATCCTCTCCCAGCCACTGGTCTTTGCGAAATGTCGGAAGCAGTGAATTGCGATTCAAATTGGAAGATCAGTCTTTCAAACTCTTCTTGTCTTAATTTGTTTTCTCTCAAGAGTTTTTGGTATTCAGTTTCTTTATTTTTAGTTGTGGCCAGAAGTAGTGCTTGGGCTGACCTTGTCTCATCGGCCACTTTCTTTTGACCTTGGAGTTGTGAGGAGAGGCTTACCAACTTTTTTTTCTGGTTTTCTTTAGCGGTTTTGTTTTCCAAAAGTTTGGTTTGGGTGATCTCAAGAGTATCTACTCTCTCACCGATCTTGTTTTGCAAACTCCAGAGGTCCACCGTATCCGACCAAACTTCTTCGAGCGATCTGTAAGTAAGGATATCTACAATGAAGCTGTTTTTGTCGTAGAAAGCGATTTTTTGGATGGATTCTTTTAAAGCATTTTTATGTATCTCTATTTCGTTTTCATTTTGACCTATGTCGTTTCCTAGTTTGCTTATAGTCAGGTTGGCACCACTTATATTGTTTTGGGTAAGTTTGAGGTCGTTCCCAAGCTTTGTTCTTGTGGCATCTAGGGTTTTTACATTGGTTTGGAGAGTTTTACTTTCTTTAACCAAGCTGTCTAGTTCGGCTTGGATCTTTTTTTCTTGTTCCAAGAGGAGATCTCTTTGTTTTCTAGTTTCTTCGATTTTGGTTTGAATCTCGGAGTTTGTTTGAGCCCGGCCAACACACGGAAAGGTAAAAGCAAGAAAAAGAAAAAAAGATATTAAAAATGTGTTTTGTATTTTGTTCACAAAATTTTTATTGCTTCCGCAATCCTTTTTTGTGCTTCGTCTTTACCTAAAATTTTGATAAGAGTTATAGGGTCTGGAGATTTCTCTTTTCCCGATAGGGCATAGCGTAGAGGCCAGAGGACATCTCCCCTTCCCTCCTTTTCCGCGTAAGACATTATTTTCTCCTTGTTGTCTAGGATGTTTAAGACAAACTCCAAATGTTTTTTAGTCGTCTCTGATTTGGTTTCCTTCCAATTTATTTTTGATAGATCTAGAGTTGGCTTACCTGTGATGTAAGACTCATTCTCTATAGTTTTTTTAACCAACTCCAATTGCTCCTCTTCTGGTAGGAGCTTCACGTGCTCTTTGTTTATCCAGCGCAATTTGTCTTCGTTGAAGATTCCTCCCCCCTTTTGCACCTTTTTGATGTCAAAAATTTTAACTAGTTCCTTAAGGGTGAATATTTCTTGATCTGTACCTGGGTTCCAACCTATAAGT
>CAYGLE010000029.1:0-6309 GCA_964350995.1 uncultured Candidatus Saccharibacteria bacterium | reverse complement strand
TATAACCTGTGAGGTAGTGAAATTAGCTTTAACTAAATAATAAGTAGGAGAGGCTTCAATTATAATTTTATTGATAGCTTCTGTATTAGGACTTAGATTAGTGAGAATAATAATGGGAACATTTTTACCATACTCTCCGTCATTGATTCTTATTTTTTCTAGCACTTCTAAGCCATTTGTATCTGGTAAAAGAATATCAAGGAGTATTAGATCTGGTTGTGATTCGATAGCCTTCAATAAGCCAATCAAGCCATCAGTAACGGAAATTGTATTGTAACCAGCGTATTCTATCTCATCGCGTAAAATCCTTAACATCGCTTCTTCGTCTTCAATAATAAGCACTGTTTTTTTAATTTGTTCCATATAAAATAATTATTTCATTTTATTAATTGGGAAAGAGACGTGAAAGGTACTACCCTTATCTAATTCTGACTCAAACCAAATTATTCCACCTACTCTTTCAGTTAGAGATTTAACAACATAGAGTCCCAAACCATTACCGTCGGGATCAATTTTTCTAGCGTTTTGAGCTCGGAAAAGTTTAGTGAAAATTTGAGATTGTTCCGATTCTGGGATGCCGTGGCCTTGGTCAGATACTTCTATAGTCCAGTCTCTAGCGGTGTTTTTAAGCTTTACCACGATTGTTTTTTTCTCTGGAGAGTACTTTATGCTGTTTGAAAGAAGGTTCTGGAAGACTATTTGGATAAGAGCTGGGTCAGCCGAGACTTTGAAAACATTTTCAGTATAATGACTTTCAACTTTCAATTTTTTTTGTTTGATTTGATGACTGTACTCCTTAATCACATCATTTAAAATTGTTCTCACTACAACAGAAGAGATTGGTACTATTTGGAAGGTGCCATGCTCAATCTTTGAAGCATTGAGTAGTGTGTTAACAAGGTCGATCATTTTTTGATTAGAAGTTTCTATAATTTTTAGATATTCGACTTGTTTAGGCTCGAAGTTATCAAGCCTACCTTCCAAAAGAGAGTTCGTATACCATTTAATAATAGTGAGAGGAGAACGAAGTTGGTGCGAAGCGATAGATAAGAACTCAGACTTAGCTCGATCAAGTTTTTCTAATATCTGGTAGGAGTTTATTCTCTTAACAATGGCTGTAGCAAGAACCATTATAGTGATACTGACCGAACCCATAAAGATTTGGAGTAGTAGGAGTCCTCGACTTGTTTCACCGACAGAAAATGGACCAAGACCAATAACCGTAGCGTAGATGGCTATTATAGAAGTAATAAAAATTCCAAGTGCTGCTCCTAGAGAGTGTAGTCTCAAAGCTAAAAGGATAAGGATAGGGAAAAGTAAGTAAATGAGTACGTCTTTGTGTCCTGTTAAGAAAGAGTCGTTGAACTGATTTAGAAAAATAAAATAATTAAAAACAATTAAACCTACAAAAATGGTCAAAGCTTCAAAAGGTCTAGAAAGAAAATATTTTCTTTCTTTGTTTTTATTGATGAAAAAATTCCTAGAACTCAAAATCAGGAAGCCTACAATCAAGACACCAAGCATATCGCCAATCCACCAAGCCAACCAAGTATCAAAAATTGCTGGAGTTTCAATCAACGAGCTTAAAAAAAGACTTCCTGTACCGACAAAAGAACTGACCAATGTACTCAAACCTGAGCCAAGGACTATAAAGAATACTGCATATTTAACCCTCTCAAGATTTACAGAAAATTCAGCTTTCTTAAGTAGGAGTGTGCCGACAACAGCTCCAAGTGAGTTTCCTGTTCCTATAGCTAAGGCTGTAAAAAGTGGAGCTCCAGTGTCTAAGTTAATCAAGAAAGCAGCAAGAAAAATTACTGGCCAAATTTTCACTCCAATAATAAGCATCGAGGTGAGAGCGATACCAGCAGGAGCCCAAACAAGTGAAGCAAAACCACTAACTGCAAAAAGACTCAATCCTAATTTAGCAGTGACAAAATAAGTTATGAAGATTATCAACATTTTCAGCATAGCCATTCATTGTAGCAAAAAACATAGAAACTATTTCAGTATTGTGAATTCCTTGTGAGAGACTGATTCTATCCGTATAATGCTAATTCAAAGTAATTAAGTTAAATGTCAAAACTTTCAGTCGGTATCGTTGGTCTGCCAAATGTAGGGAAGTCGACGCTCTTTAACGCACTTACTAAGAAGAGTGTACCAGCGGAGAATTACCCCTTCTGCACCATAGATCCGTCTGTGGGTATCGTGCCTGTGCCTGATGAAAGGTTGGATAGGTTGGGAGAGATGAGTAAGTCAAAGAAGGTTATCCCTGCGGTGGTGGAGTTTGTGGATATTGCTGGGTTAGTAAAAGGCGCTTCGGAAGGAGCGGGTCTTGGCAACAAGTTTTTACAAAACATTCGAGAGGTAGATGCCATTATACAAGTGGTGAGGATCTTTGAAGATAAGGATATTATCCATGTGCACGACAAGGTGGATCCACTCTTTGATATTGAAGTGATCAACATGGAGTTAGAAGCAGGAGGAATAAGAAAACCTATTCTTTATGTAGTGAATACTTCTGAAGTGGCAGAAAACAAAAGAGATGTTTTAGATAAAATCCCAGGACCATACATTGAGATAGATGCGATTTTCGGTACCGGTTTAGACAAACTCATTAAAGCGAGTTATGACCTGCTCAACCTCATAACCTTCCTAACTACTGGAGAGAAGGAGAGTAGGGCGTGGACCACAAGGAAGGGAAGTTCCGCGCCTGTGGCGGGACGAGCTATACACACGGATTTTGAAGAGAAGTTTATCAGAGCCGAGGTCATACACTACGACAAGTTGATAGAAGCTGGGTCTTATGCCAATGCTAGAGCAAAGGGTTGGGTTAGAACAGAGGGTAAGGAGTACATTGTGGAAGACGGCGATGTTGTCGAGTTTTTGGTATAATACTCTTATGAATACAAAAACAACCGCTAGAGACTTCTTTTTGCATTTGGGCGCTATTGTAAGCTTCTACGCTAGCGTGGTAGCTCTCATAACCCTTTTGTTTGAAGTTATAAACTTTTCCTATCCTAAGATTACTGATACTTATTCTTACGCTTTTCCATCTATCAGTTTCCAAGTTGCTACTCTTATAGTCGCTCTCCCTCTGTTTTTTGTTTTAAGTAGGGTTTTGCAGAAGTCTTACATAGTAGATCCAAGTCTTAAGGAAGTTTCTCTAAGAAAGTGGCTTGGTTTCATCACCATTTTTATCTCTGGCGCTGTTGTGGCGGGAGATCTTGTGGCTGTTATATATACGTTTCTTGATGGTCAAGAACTTACTACAGCATTCCTACTCAAGGTCTTAGTTTTACTTGTTATATCTCTTGGGATCTTCTTCTATTATCTGCGCGAGATAAAGAATTTGATCAGCGACAAGGAGAGGAATGCGTGGAGGATCTTTGCTCTAGCGCTTACTCTTGGTTCTATAATTTTAGGATTTTCTGTTATTGGTTCACCAAAGACTCAAAGAGAGTACAAGTACGATATGCAAAAGATTTCTGATTTGCAGAATATTCAATGGCAAGTGATCAACTATTATCAACTAAAGAACTCTCTTCCTAAAGGACTTACGGATCTTAATGATTCTTTGAAACCCGGCGCCGCTCCTAACGATAGCCAGAGTGGAGAACCTTATGTGTACAAGGCAACAGGCAATCTTTCTTTCGAGCTTTGCGCCAACTTCAACCGCGAAACGAGGAAGGGTATACCTGCGGATGATAAAGGGATCGCTTACAGAACCTACTACTACGACGGTCTCTCGAGTGGCGATAACTGGGACCACAAAGCCGGAGAACACTGTTTCTCTCGCACTATAGACCCACAGCTCTACCCTCAAATAAAAAGATAGGCAACAACTAATGCAGGAGTACGAACCAAAAGAAATAGAAAAGAAGTGGCAAGAAGAGTGGGATAAAAGTGGTATATACCAAGCAAAAGACCAAGAGAAATCTCTTTTCAAGAAATCTAAACCCAAATTCTATTCGCTCATTGAGTTTCCATATCCATCTGGAGATGGTCTTCACATTGGACACCCAAGACCATATATCGGTATGGATGTTATTTCGAGAAAAAAGAGGATGGAAGGGTTTGAGGTTCTCTACCCAATTGGTTGGGATGCTTTTGGCTTGCCGACAGAAAATTATGCGATAAAGACGGGAAAGGATCCTCGACAGGTGACGAAAGAAAACACAGACACCTTCAGAAGACAGATAAAATCTTTAGGGATTTCTTTTGACTGGTCGAGAGAGATAAATACCACTGATCCGAAGTATTACAAATGGACTCAATGGCTCTTCTTAAAATTTCTTGAGAAAGGTTTAGCATACAAAGCGAAAGTGGAGATAAATTGGTGTCCGAAAGACAAAACAGGTCTAGCTAACGAAGAGGTAATAGATGGTAAGTGTGAGCGTTGTGGTACTCCTGTTGAGAGGAGAAAGAAGGATCACTGGATGCTAAAGATCACCGAATACGCTGAAAGACTTCTAAAAGATCTAGACGAGGTAGATTATCCAGAGCGAGTGAAGCTCTCTCAAAAAAATTGGATCGGCAAGTCCGAAGGCGTGCTTATAAAGTTTGCGGGAGAAAAAGATAGCATAGAAGTATTTACCACTCGCCCCGACACCATCTTTGGTGCCACGTTTGTCGTTGTGGCGGGAAAGGAAAACAAGTTTACAGGTAAATATGTCACAAACCCCGCAACGAAAGAAAAGATTCCCGTCTGGGAAGCGGACTATGTCTACTCCGACTATGGTACCGGAGCTATCATGGCGGTACCGGCAGATGATGAAAGAGATATGGAGTTCGCTAAAAAATATGATCTACCGATCATCAAAGATTATCCTAAAGCCGAGTTTGAGCAATTTGGTAAGAAAGTGGCGAAATACAAACTTCGAGACTGGGTCTTTTCTAGGCAAAGGTATTGGGGAGAGCCGATACCAGTAGTTTTTTGTGATAAGTGTGGCACGGTACCGGTGCCAGAGAAGGATTTACCAGTAGAACTTCCTGTGGTGAAAAATTATCAACCGACAGACACCGGCGAGTCGCCACTAGCCAATGTGAGCGAGTGGGTCAACACCACTTGTCCTAAGTGTGGAGGTAAAGCCAAGAGAGAGACAGATACTATGCCAAATTGGGCTGGATCCTCTTGGTATTTTTTAAGATATGTTGACCACGATAACGATAAAGAGTTTGCCTTAAAGAAAAATTTGAAGTATTGGATGCCTGTGGATTGGTATAACGGTGGTATGGAGCACACCACCCTCCACCTTTTGTATTCTAGGTTTTGGAATAAATTTCTCTTTGATATAGGTCTAGTGCCGACAAGTGAACCTTATAAGAAGCGCACTTCCCACGGCATTATCTTGGCGGAAGACGGGGAGAAGATGAGCAAGTCCAGAGGGAATGTGGTGAACCCAGATCAGGTCATAACCCAATTTGGTGCTGATACCCTAAGGCTTTATGAGATGTTTATGGGACCATTTGAGCAAGCTATCACTTGGAACGAAAGTTCTCTCGTTGGACCAAGAAGATTTTTGGAAAAAGTTTGGAATTTGGCAGGCAAAATTGATAAAAATACAAAAACAGAAGCAGGAAGCGAGATGCATCGCACGATAAAAAAAGTTTCCGATGACATAGAAGTGATGGGTTTCAACACAGCCGTCTCTACTTTGATGATTTATACAAATACGTTAGAAAAACAAGAAAAGATGTCTCAAGAAGAATATCAAATATTACTCAAATTACTTGCACCATTTGCTCCGCATGTCACTGAAGAAATATGGCAAAGTCTCGGCAATACAAACTCTATACACGAAGAGGCTTGGCCAAAGCATGACGAATCAAAATTAGAAAAGGAAGAAGTGACCATTGTGGTTCAAGTTGATGGAAAAATGAGAGGAAAGTTTCAGGCGACTACAGACATTTCCGAAACAGAAGCAAAGGATAGAGCTCAAGCCCTACCAGAGGTTAAAAAATGGATAGAAGGAAAGGACAAAAAGTTCATCTATATCCCCAAAAAAATTGTGAATATTGTGGTCGCTTGACACCATGTCAAGAGGGTGATAGAAATAGGAGAAGTTTATGAGTGAAAAAATAATACTTGGATTCAAACCAAAGGCTATCACCAAGCGCCTTCTTTCTGTTCTTACAAAAAGAGGTGTGGATGTGATAGAGAATCGATATGGTCTTGGTTCTAAGGAAATTCGTATGACGCTTGATGCGATTGGTAAGAAGTACGGCATCACTCGCGAAAGAGTGCGCCAAATAGAAAACCACTCCCTCTCTATTATTCGAAAGTCAAAAGAATACAAAGATGTAAAA
>CAYGLE010000028.1:0-6511 GCA_964350995.1 uncultured Candidatus Saccharibacteria bacterium | reverse complement strand
TTCTCCAATCTTAAACATAGCTTTAGGATTTTCTACCAAGCCCCAATCAATTTCCGAGATATGGACAAGACCTTCCAAACCCTCTTCAAGTTTGACAAAGATTCCGAAGTCGACGAGTCCAGTGACCTCTCCTGTGAGCTCATCACCAAGAGTGTACTTCTGGATAATATTTTCTTTGTTTTTTGTTTCTGGAGATTTTTCAGAGAAGATAAGTTTTCCTTCTTTAGGTATAGCACCGATAATCATGACAGAGAGTTTCTCTCCTATGAGTTTTCTCAACTCATCTAAGATGCGGTCTTTGTCTCCATCAGAAACTCTTGGGTAGTGTTCAGGTTTGAGTTGAGAAGCAGGGAGAAAGCCCTGTATACCTTGCCAGCTTAATATGAGTCCACCCTTATTAGCATCGGCAACCGCGAGTTCGTAGACTCGTTTGTCTCGGATAGCCTCTTCTGCTTCGCTCCAAATGATAGCTTGTCTTGCTTCCTTAAGAGATATTTCTATATACCCATCTTTACCTCCTATTTCTACAACCTTACCAGCTACCATATCGCCCACATTTATCTTTTTTATAATGTCGCGGGCGTTCATAAACTCGCGACCATAGATGATGCCTGTGCCGAATGGAGGAAGATCAATGAATACAGCCCCCTTATCAATAGAAAGTACTGGACCTTCGATCACATCATCAACCTTTGGAGGCTCTGGAGATCTCTCCACAAGAGAATGCATCAGAGTGTTCTCTGGTTTTATCAAATCTTTTTTCTCTTCTTTCTTCTCAACCTTCTCGACTTTTTTTACTTCTGGTTTATCTACAACAGAAGATGTGGTTTTTCTACCAAATAATGACATTTTTTGAAATCTGTTTTGGTCCCTGTGCTTCTACTGTGTGTGCCTTGGCAACAGGGGGTAACAAAACAGATGGCTTTTAATCTCTTCCAGATCGTCTTTAAGATCTTTTGGGAAGAAAAATAAACTAACACAAAAAGCCAAATAATGCAATCTGGGCTTTATTTATTGTTTGTAAATGAGCTTAAAATGTGCTAAAATAGACTCAAATGGTTATAACCTACCAAGGCGGGGAGTCTTTCAAAATCTCTCAAGGAGAGCTATCAGTAGTAGTAAACCCAAAGTCCAAAACTTCGGCCGACATTACCCTCTTCAGTGTCGGTAAAGATGAGACATCAGAGAAATCAGGCTTTGTAGTTAATGGCCCTGGGGAATATGAGATAAAAGGAGTTTCGGTCAAAGGCTTCACTTCGTCTGGAGAAGGGGGGATGATCAATACTATCTATGTTGTAGATTTTGAAGGGGTAAATTTGTGCTTCTTAGGAAAGTTAAAAGAAAGCGATCTTCCTCCAGAAACTCTTGAACAACTTGAAGAGATAGATATTCTTTTTGCACCCATCTCGCAAAACAAGTTGGCTGTTTCTCTTGAGCCATCTATCATTATACCTACCGGCTTTACCTCTGAGTCACTCAAAAAGTTTTTGAAAGATGCTGGAGAGGATAGCGCAGAAACTTTGGATAAATTAGTAATCAAGAAAAAGGATTTAGAAGGTCGAGAGGGGGATGTAGTCGTACTTAAAGAAGAGTGAGATAATAATTAATATGAAAGATTATTTGAAAGAGATTCATACCAAACCTCATCACCACAAGAAGCGTTTTGCTTTTCTTGTTTCTGGCTCGACCACTCTCCTTATTTTTGCTGTTTGGTCTTTGGTAAGGTTTGGAGGAGAACCACAGATTGCAAGGGATGTTACTTCTGGTCCGGTTCAACTTGCTGCAACCATAGAATCTGGTGTGATAGGCGATGCTTGGGATGGGGTAAAGTCATCCTTCTCCTCTTTGAAGAATCTTTTCTCTGATGACAAATAACGAAGAACACAACAAGACAGTCTCTCGTTCGATAGTGAGCGAGATGAAGGACTCTTTCATTGACTATGCTATGTCGGTTATTACCGATAGAGCCTTGCCCGATGTACGCGATGGCCTGAAACCTGTGCATAGACGCATCCTCTATGCGATGAATGCAATTGGTTTAAATTCTAATGCTAAGACGAGGAAGAGTGCGACGGTAGTTGGAGAGGTGCTAGGAAGCTACCACCCACACGGTGATGTCTCTGTGTATGACGCGATGGTAAAACTGGCTCAAGACTTCTCTACTCGATACCCCTTGGTCATTGGTCAAGGTAACTTCGGTTCTATTGATGGAGATGGTGCAGCTGCTTACAGGTATACCGAGGCCAAGATGAGTAAGATCGCTTCCGAGCTTCTGCAAGATATAGATAAAGACACTGTAGACTTCCGTCCCAACTATGACGGCACAAAGAAGGAACCAACCGTCCTCCCAAGCGCTGCTCCGAACCTTTTACTCAACGGCACTTTGGGTATTGCTGTGGGTATGGCTACCAATATCCCTCCTCACAACCTAAATGAGGTGGTAGATGCCACTATTTGTCTTATCAATGATCCAGATGCGACGACAGAAGATCTTTTGGAATATGTTAAAGGACCCGACTTCCCAACTGGTGGAATAATTTTTAATCAGAAAGACATAGCTCATGCGTACGCTACCGGAAGAGGAGGGATACTCACTCGCGGAGTCTGTGAGATTGTAGAAGAAGGGAAGAGTGGAAACCAAATCATCATTACCGAGATCCCCTTCAGAGTAAACAAAGCCGATTTGATTGAAAAGATAGCAGACCTAGTTCGTGAGAAAAAAATCGAAGGTATCAAAGGTCTTCGAGACGAGTCAACCAAGGATATCCGTATTGCTATAGATCTTAAGCAGGGCAGTCAGCCACAAAAAGTTCTAAATGCTTTGTACAAACACACTCAACTCGAAGACACCTTCCACGTCAATCTCGTAGCACTTGTGGACGGAGTACCTCAAACTCTATCTCTCAAGAGTATGCTCATGGAGTTTGTGAAGCATCGTGAGGAAGTTGTCCGCAGAAGAAGCGAGTTTGACCTCAAACAAGCTGAAGCCAGAGAGCATATACTCATAGGTCTTAAGAAAGCTCTTGATCATATAGACGAGATAGTGAAGCTTATCCGTGCTTCTAAAACCGTAGATGATGCCAGAGCATCTCTCATGAAGCAGTTTAAGTTTAGCGAGCTTCAAGCCAATGCCATTCTTGAGATGCGACTCCAGAAGCTTGCTGGTCTTGAGAGGAAAAAGGTTGAAGATGAACTTAAAGAAGTTCAATCGCTCATAGAATATCTCAAAGATCTTCTCTCTTCACAAAAGAAAATTAGAAATTTGGTAAGACAAGAGCTTATCCAAATCCAAGAGAAGTATGGCGACGAACGTCGCACCAAGGTTATAAAAGGTGGAGCTAAGATTATATCCCCCGAAGATCTTATTCCAGACGAAGAGCAAGCTCTTGTGCTCACCTCTGGTGGTTATGTAAAGCGTACTAACCCAGGAGAGTATAAAAGGCAGAAGCGTGGTGGAGTCGGTGTGGTGGATCTTGATACTAAAGAAGAAGATTTTGTCACCATTTTTCTCACTGCTTCTACCCACTCCGATTTGTTGTTCTTTACTGATAAGGGCAAGGCGTATCAAATAAAGATGTACGATATACCTGAAGCCAAACGAGCGACTCGAGGTAAATCTATCATGAACTTCATTTCTCTCTCCGATGATGAGAAGGTCACTTCCATCCTACCAATGCCTAAGGCAGAGAAGGATATAGAAGGATCTCTCTTCATGCTCACAAAAAATGGCACAGGCAAGAGGGTTTCTGCCAAATCTTTCCACGATGTACGAGCAAGCGGTATCATCGCTATCAAGTTAGATAAGGACGACAAACTCATCTCTGTCTCTCATACACAAAAGGGCGATACTATTTCTATCGTTACAAAAGAAGGTATGTCTATAAGGTTTAAAGAAAGTGATATCCGAGAAATGGGCAGAACGGCAGGTGGGGTTCGCGCTATAAGGTTGGATAAAAAAGATGAGGTCGTCGGCGCTCATGTCATCAAGTCTTCTTGGAAAGATGCACACCTCCTTGTTATATCCGCCAATGGTTACGGCAAGCGCACAGAACTCTCTGAATATAAAGTGCAGGGCAGAGGAGGCGGCGGGATACTTACTTCGAAGGTGACCTCTAAGACGGGTGTTGTTATGGGTTCGCAGATAGTGACGGAAGAAGAGTCTGAAGTAGTAGCAATTTCTAAAAAATCTCAAGTAGTTCGTGTTGATCTAGAGGAGATACCTGTTCTTGGACGCTCTACTCAAGGAGTGCGTATTATGAAGTTAAGAGAGGGCGACTCTTTGGCATCAGTTATTTGTCTCTAGCTTATATCTCTGGGGTATAATGGGATCTATGTTTAGTGACCCCAAGAAGAATGTTTTGGAATTCGGTTTTGTCCCAGGACAAAGAGTGGCCGATTTAGGTAGTGGTTCTGGGCACTATTCCAAAGTCTTGTCGACAACTCTTGGCTCTACAGGCAAGGTGGTTGCTGTGGATATTGATAGAGAGATGCTAAGGAAGCTTAAGAATGAGGCTGTAATGGAAGGGAAGGACAACATCCAAGTAATTGATGGAAATATAGAGAAGAAGAATGGTACCAAAATCCGTGACCAATACTTTGATGGAGCAGTGCTTAGTAATATTTTGTATCAACTAAACGATATAAACGGCGCCCTTGAGGAGACAAAAAGGATACTAAAGCCCGGTGGAAGGCTTTGTGTCGTTGAGTGGTCGGACCTCTCGTTGATTTCCGGCAAGAAAGCTTTAGGCAACAAGACAGCTATTAAGGAAGTGGTTGCCAGAGAGACGATGGAGAAGGCGGGCTTCAACTTCGAAAAGATATTTCCTGCAGGGGAGAGCCACTATGGTCTAATTTTTCGTAAACCTCTACAATAATACAGATGTCTAAATTTCAGATAGCATTACTTGTAATCTTCGGGGCCTTCATTCTTGTAGCGGTTATCCTCTTCTCGCAGAATAAGGGAGGTGGTAGAGCTTCTGCGGATCTGACTATTTGGGGTTCGCTTCCTTCATACAACTTCAACAACTTTCTAACTGCAAGTGGGATAGCTTTGGACGACTCACTTTCTTTTAGTTATGTGGAGAAGAGTCCAGCTTCTCTCTCAAACGACTTCACCAAAGCTTTAGCGGTAGGTGAGGGTCCAGATCTTATTATTCTACCCCTTGAGAATTTGGTAAAAGAGAAGGAAAAACTGATCCTTATACCAAGCGAGAGCGTCCGCCCAGCCGACTTCTCAAACACTTTCATTAAAGAGGGAGAACTCTTCCAAACTTCTCTTGGTACATATGCACTACCTATGTATGTGGATCCAATGGTTTTGTATTGGAACAGAGATACCTTAGCCAAGGCTTCCTTAGCTTCGCCACTTATGTATTGGGACCAAATATATGACTATATAAAGAAGCTCAATGCCAAAGATGGTGCAGGCAACATCTCTCAAACAGCCCTAGCTTTAGGTGAGGCAAAAAACATTCCCAATGCCAAAGAAATTCTTTCTCTTCTCATGCTTCAAGCTGGTACTCCAATAGTTTCTTATTTGGGTGAGGATATGCGTTCTGTTGTCTTAGAAAGTTCTCAATTGAGTCAGACTCCAACTGTATCGGCTCTTGAGTTCTTCACTCAATTTGCTAATCCTCAAAAATCCTTCCACTCTTGGAATAGGTCACAAATATCTGCAGACACTCACTTCACTTCTGGCAAGTCTGCGATGTATCTTGGTTTTGCAAGCGAGCTCCCACTACTTAAGGCCAAGAATCCAACAATGGATATAGCTATCTCTCCAGTACCTCAGTCTCGCGCAAGTGGAAAGTCTATAACCCTTGGTAGACTTTATGGTGTAGCTATCACTAGAGGTGCGAGAGATGTCTCTGGAGCTCTTGCTGGAGCTCTAACCCTCGTCTCGAACACTAGTGCTAAAGCACTTTCTTCCTCCACTTCTCTTGTACCAGCACGGAGAGATATATTGGCTAACCCTCCTACAGATCCAGCCGGCTTTACATTCTTCGGCGCCTCGCTTCAGTCTACAGGCTGGCTTGACCCAGATCCGGAGAAAACCGAGAAGATGTTTGTTGATATGATAGAGTCTGTCACCTCTGGACGGGCGAGGGTGGAGGTGGCGGTGATAACTTTGAACACTTCTCTCAATGCCTTAATTGATGAGGTAAACAAATGAATTACGCCCAAGTTTTCCAAAGCATGATAGTTTGTGGGGTGAATGGACCTGATTGTAACTTTGGCCATCTTATAAAGCTTGCTTTAGTAGTGATGGACAATATTGTAGTGCTAGCGACTTTTCTGGTGACGATAGCTTTTGTTTATATTGGGTTTATATTTTTAACTTCTGGAGGGGATGTGGGAGCTAAGAAAAAAGCTAAGGATACGGCTTCCAATGTTTTGTGGGGGTTCATACTTGTTCTCGCTGCATGGCTTATCGTTTATACTATTACTAGTGTGCTTCTGAAAGGAGGGTATTCCTACCTTGGTTAAATGTCATGATGAAAAACAAATTTTT
>CAYGLE010000027.1:0-6534 GCA_964350995.1 uncultured Candidatus Saccharibacteria bacterium | reverse complement strand
ATTTGGTTCTGTGAATCAAAGCGTTTTTGAGTGTGTCGGGGTCGGCATACTCGAGCTCTACACCTGTAGAGAGTCCGCGTCCAAGCTCGGTTATAGATATACCTAAACCCTTCAGCTTCTCTTTGATAAACATAGCGGTGTTCTCTCCCTCAACATTGGCGTTCATGGCGAGGATGACCTCTTTTAAATCATTCCCACTTTTTTTAATTTTGTTTTCAAGTTCCTTGATCTGTATCCTTTTTTCCGGTTCCTTCTCAAGTATTGGTAGCGATCCACCTAAGACGAAGTATAGACCTTTGTACCATCCGCTTTTCTCTACAGAGTCGAAGTCGGCGTCACGAGGTACGACCATAAGGAGCGACTTATCTCTTTGAGAGTCTAAGCAGATGTGGCAGATAGCTTGAGTAGAGCTGTTTTTTGCCTCGCCCGTAGGTCTATGGCCGAGGGCAAAGAATCTTTTGCATTCTGTACACTGAAGGGTATCTGATTTAACCCTTTCTATAGCTCTCACAAGCGTCTCTATGGTCGCCTTATCGCGAGAGAGGAGGTAGTAGACGAAGCGCTTGGCTTGTCTAGGACCGATTCCCGGAAAGTGGGCAAATATCTCCGCTAGAGTTTCTATCGAATTCATTGTGGATAGTTTATCTTAAAATCAGGGTAGAATAAATGGATGGAGAATCAATCAATAAATGTAAGGAAACTTTCAGTTACGATTGCGCTTCTTATCTTACCTATTTCATTAATTCTGCTTTCTATTTATACCGCGTTTGAAGGTCGTATGGATCAAAAGATTGTTCCGATTCTTGGTATTATTCCAATAGTTGGCTTTTTGCTAAAAAAGAAGTTGGGGATATACACTTTTATAATTTGGTGGCTAGGCCTTATCGCATCTTGGGCAGCCTATATATTTTTTGGTGGTGCGATAGCGATAATTATTGTCCTTGTTGTTTCTGCTCTTTTGTATATTGATTTTAGATTCCTTTACAGCAGGTTGGTTTAAAAACTCTTGAATTCTTCTTCAGCTTTGCCGTAGTTGGAGTAGTCTATTTCTACGAAGGTGTTGTGGCGGGTGTGGTAGTCTAGAGTCACTTCTCCCAAAGGACCATTTCTATGCTTAGCAATGATCAAAGTTTTTCTCTGAATCTCTTTCATCTTTCCCGACTCATCTCTAATATCTTCTTCATTTGCGTGGATAAACATCACCAAGTCGGCATCTTGTTCTATAGAGCCTGAATCGCGAAGGTCAGAGAGTTTTGGCTTACCACCTCTACTTTCTACAGCACGAGAGAGTTGGGAGAGTGCCACTACAGGGATCTGGAGTTCTCTCGCGAGGTGTTTGAGTCCACGAGAGATCTCGGTGACTTGTTGTACTGTGGAGTCGCCAGCGCGTGCATTGGTTGGTGCCATGAGTTGGAGGTAGTCTACGACGAGGAGTCTCAAGCCTTTTTCTATTTTTAGTTTTCTAGCGGCAGAGCGCATCTTCATAATGGTGTTGCCAGCTTGGTCGTCTATGTATATTGGAGTTCTTGAGAGGTCATCTAGCGCAGTAGAGATGTTTCTAAAGATGTCGTCTCTCCAAGTGCCTTGTTGGGTTCTCACACCCTTCCTTATCACAGAAGAGTCCACTTTTGATTGAGCAGAGACTATACGGTCTACAAGTTGATCCGCCGACATTTCGAGAGAGAAGATGCCTGTAGGTATTTGGTGTTCGCTAGCAGTTTTTCTTGCAATATCAAGCGCTAAGGCAGTCTTACCGACAGAAGGTCTAGCCGCTAAGATGATGAGGTCGGAATTTTGGAATCCTCCAAGTATGTCGTCTAAAGATTTGAATCCTGTGGGCACACCTCTTAGCTCGTGCTTGGCAGAGGAGAGTTTGTCAAATCTTTCAAAAGCTTCGTGCAGAAGTGGTTTGAGGTCTTTGAAGTTTTCGGTGGAGGAGAAGTGCTGGGTTATTTCAAATATTTTTTTCTCTGCGTCATCCAGTATTTCTTCCAATTCACCAGCTTCGTTGAAACCTAGATGAGAGATGTGCTCGGAGGCTGCTATGAGTTCTCGCATCATAAACTTTTTGCGCACAATGTTGGCGTAGTGCTTGATGTTGGCGCTCGAAGGCACCATAGTCGTGAGCTCTGTTAAAAAAGTAGTTCCACCAACTCTCTCAAGAGCATCTCTTTCTTTCAATCTCGATGTTAAGGAGAGGATGTCTATCGGATCTCTCTTAGCAAAAAGTTCCAACATTGTTTCGAAGATGGCACGATTCTTTTCAAAATAAAAAGAAGATGGAGAAGTGATATCCATGATCTCATATATCGCATCGGGGCGAAGCATGATGGAGCCGAGGAGTGCCATCTCGGCTTCTAAGTTGTGAGGAGGTATACGGATCTTTAGACTTGCTAGGGAGGACTCTTGCATAGGTACTATTTTACTCTTCTCAAGCTCTAGAGAAAAGCACCGAAAATATCAAAAAAGGGGAATATAGGTGAGTAAGGTGTGAATAAGAAAGGATCTATCTATAGATTGTAGAATCTTCGTCTTTTTCCCCATCTTGAACCTTCCAACCTCTTTCCTCAAGCTCCTCTCTTAGTTTGTCTGATTCTTTGTAATCCTTATTTTTTCTAGCAATTTTCCTCTTTTTGAAGATTTGTAGTATTTCTTCTGGTGGTTGTTCAAACTTGTCCAAATCTAGTCCAAGAATTTTATCAAAGTCCAAAACAGTAGCTTTTTTGTCTATCAGAGAGATTTCTTCATCGCTCATCATTTTCCACATAATCCCCAAAGCTTTTGCGGTGTTTAGATCTTCTTCTAAAGCTTTGATGAATTCGTCTTTATAATTTTTTACCACTTTTCCTCCATCTTTCGCCACAGAGATATTATTTCTCAATTTTGTATAAGCGGTTTGAGCAGCATCAAGCGCTTCCCAAGTAAAATTTGTTGGAGTGCGGTAATGAGAGAGCAGAAGGAAGTAACGATAGGCTAGGGGAGAGAAGCTTTTTTCTTCTATATTTTTGAGTTTGATGGTGTTGCCATCGCTTTTTGCCATTTTGTCGCCAGAGAGGTTTACAAACTCGTTGTGTAGCCAGTAGTGGACAAACTCGCATCCACAAGCACCCTCGCTTTGAGCTATTTCGTTGTTGTGGTGTATTGGCGCGAGGTCTACGCCTCCAGTGTGGATATCAAAAGTTTTACCAAGATATTTTTGGCTCATAGCAGAGCACTCTATGTGCCAACCTGGGAAGCCAATGCCATATGGGGAGGGGAAGCCAATTTCATTATTAAATTTCCACAAAGCAAAGTCTTTCAGGTTCTTCTTCTCGCTGTTTACTCCAATCCTTGACTCATCTCCCCCAATGCCACCAAGTTTGCCATATTTTGGATCTTTGGATGTATCAAAATATATTCCATCAGATGTTTTGTAAGTAAAACCTTTTTCCTCAAGTTCTTTTATAAGTTCTATATCTTCTTCTATGTGTTCGGAGGCTTTGGGTAGGTGGTGGGGTTTTAAGATATTTAATTTTTCTATATCTTCTTTGAATTTTTCTGTATAGAAGTCCGCCACTTCTTTCATGGCTTCTAAAGTCATAGGTTTGCCCTCACGCTTGAGAGCTTTGGTCATCTTATCTTCTCCGTCATCTCCATCCCCCGAGAGGTGACCAATGTCTGTGATATTTATCACCTGAGTGACCTTGAAATCTTTGTATTCAAAATATCTACGCAAAAGATCAGCCAAGACGAAGGATCTCAAGTTCCCAATGTGTACGAAGTCGTAGACTGTCGGACCGCAGTGATACATCCCCACTTCCTTATCTTTGATCGGGTGGAAAGATTCAACTTTTCCCGACAGGGTGTTATGGAAGGAAATCATTATTGTTAGTATAATGGTGTAAATGGATTTCGCAAAGAAGCATAAAACAGCCATTTTCGGCGTCATACTCATTACTATCTTGTCTTTTAGTCTTGGTTACAAGAGAGGGGAGGAAGCAACTTTGATCCTTGCAGCTCAAAGCGAGCTTAGGAATATAAAAGAAGGGGAGCCTGAGGAAGTGGATTTTGCTCCTTTTTGGAAGGCTTGGTCTATCATCAATAAAGATTTTGTACCGACTTCTTCCTCAACCAAACTTGCTTCCAACGAAGATAGAGTTTGGGGGGCTATAGAGGGTATGGTTGAGACCTTAGGTGACCCGTACACGGTTTTCTTTCCTCCTGTTGAATCCAAACAATTTGCCGCCGACATCAAAGGAAGTTTTGGTGGAGTGGGTATGGAAGTAGGGCAAGAGGATGGAGTAATAACAGTCATTGCACCACTTAAAGGTTCTCCGTCAGAGAAAGCAGGTATAAGGGCGGGAGACAAGGTCATAAGAGTAAATGGCAAAGATACCGCCAAGCTTTCTACAGAAGAGGCGGTAAATTTGATCCGTGGTCCAGAAGGAACCGAAGTGACCCTGATGGTTCTTCGGGGCAAGGATGTACCCTTTGAAGTAAAGATAATACGCCAAGTTATAAACATCCCTGTCATAGACTCAAAAGTTGAAACAGATGATATCTTCCGCATCTCTCTCTACAGCTTCACAGAGAATTCCGCCAACCTTTTCCGCTCTACACTTAGGGAATTTATTCTTTCCGAAAAACCAAAACTAATCCTAGATCTCCGAGGTAACCCAGGAGGATACTTGGACTCTGCTATAGACATGGCATCTTGGTTCTTACCTTCTGGCACTCCAATTATCAGAGAAGATAGGGGAGAGGGAAAGGAGGAAAAAGTCTATCGATCAAAGGGTTATGACATTTTCAATAAAAATCTGAAGATGGTGGTACTTGTCGATGGTGGTTCGGCTTCAGCATCGGAGATCTTGGCTGGCGCTTTGTCGGAGCATGGAGTAGCCACGATCATCGGAGAGAAGACTTTTGGTAAAGGTTCTGTCCAAGAGCTTGTGCCAGTAACCTTAGACACCTCTATCAAGGTCACTATTGCTCGCTGGCTCACTCCCAAAGGTAAGTCGATATCAGACGAAGGTATTGTGCCAAGCATTGTCGTCAAACGAACTGAAGAAGATTGGAGGAAGGGTATAGACAAACAACTCGAACGCGCCATAGAGTTTCTTAATACTGGTAAATAAAATGAAAGTTATTCTTCTCAAAGATGTGAAGGGTGTGGGTAGAAGATACGAAGAGAAAGAGGTCTCCGAAGGTTACGCTATTAATTTTCTCATCCCCAAAAAATTTGCTGTGCCGAGAACGGGCGCCGAGGCGAGTAGGATCAAAAATTTAAAGGAGAACGAAGAGAAGCACAAAAATTCAGAGCATAAAAAACTTGAAACAGAAGTTCAAAAACTTGCCAATACAGACATCAACCTTTCTCTCAAAGCCAACGAGAAGGGACACCTCTTTGCCAAACTGACAAAAGATAAAATTGTTCAAATTCTAAAGGAAAAAGGTTTTGACCTTCCAGAAGAATCTATCGATCTAGAGAGGAGTATCCAAGAAGTTGGCACACACAGTATCCAAATAAAAAAAGGCGGGAAACTTACCCACTTCAACTTAGTTATCAATAACTAGACGACGACGCTTACAACCTTCTTTCTCAAGACACTGTTGTCGAAGTGAACCTTTCTCTTATAGGAGATAACAACTTTTCCATCTTTGAGAGCGAAAATAGTGTGATCCTTGCCGATACCTGTATTTTTACCTGGGAGGATAGAGGTACCTCTTTGACGCACGATGATTTGCCCTACCTTGGTACTATTGCCGTGAGGTATCTTGATGCCGAGATATTTTGGATTACTATCTCGACCGTTTTTAGTTGTTCCACCTGATTTTTTGGTTGCCATGGACTATAATTTAACGCTAATGAGTATAACCGAAACTTTCTATTTTGACAAGGAGGGTAATGTAGAGAAAAAATCCTTATTTAAAGCCCTTTTTGTCGCTATAATTGTTTCTTTAGTGACTTTGCTTTCCTTCGGTATTGGGAGGTTAACAGCTACTCCAAGAGAGGGGGTAAATATAACCTTCGACCAAGAGATGCTTAAAGAAGCTGGTGGGGTACCAGCGCAAACCGTCTCACGGGATTCTGTCGTAGCTTCAAGTCAAGGGGTAAGGTACTACTACTCTCATTGCAAAAACAATATTTCAGAAAAAAATAGAGTGAGTTTCACTACAGCTTCGCTTGCCGAAGATGCTGGCTACACTCTTGCCACGAATTGTAAACCGAAATAATTTTTTGGTTTCTCGACCAAAAAGCTAAAAAATGAGAAAATTGATATTCAATGAAGTCCTTTCATAACCAGCTTAAGGGTTGGGGCAGGTCTATTTCTTTAGGATGGTTTTTGGCCTACAGACAAATTAAACACTCGAGTCTTGCCACCACAGTGTTGATTGTTTTTGTGATGACCTTAACCTTTCTTAATCTTGTGGTGGTGAGAGGTGTATTGGTAGGGCTTCTACAAGGCGCGACCAATAATTATAAAAATCATTATGCTGGAGACATTATTATCACCAATCTTCCGAAGAAGAATTACATTGAGCACAGCCAAGAAA
>CAYGLE010000026.1:0-6866 GCA_964350995.1 uncultured Candidatus Saccharibacteria bacterium | reverse complement strand
GCATTCTCTCCATCAACTTCTCTCAACCTCTCATCAAAGATTAAAGATTCATCAGATAAACCAAGCTCAGTCCTTACAATTTCTGCAGTTTCTTTGGTTCGTAAAAATGGAGATGCGTATATAAGTCCAATATTTTCTTTTTTTATTTTCTTCAAAGTGTTCCCCACCTCTTCCTTACCTTTTTCTGTTAGATGATTACTTGGATCACCTTTTGGATCAGTGGTATGTTTAGTGTTATGCACCGCCTCTCCATGACGCATAACAAAATATTTGTTTTGAGATTTCTTAGAAAATTTTCTTATATCTTCAATAGAATCAACCACAATTTTGTCTCCATCATCTGAAACCCAAACAGGTAGTGGTGTGCCCCAATATCTCTCCCTAGAAATTGCCCAATCTTTAACCTCTCTCAACCACTCACCAAAACGTCCTTCTTTGATGTATTCTGGTTCCCAATTTATTTTTTTGTTTTCTTCGATAAGAGTACCTCTCAGAGCAGACATCCTGATATACCAAGAATCACGAGCATAATAGATAAGACGGGTTTTGCATCTCCAGCAAAATGGATACGAGTGAGTGTGACTTTCTTTCTTAAAAAGAAATCCTTTAGTTTGAAGATCTTTAAGAATCTCTACCGAAGTGCTTTCTTCTGTGACAGACATCCCCTCGAACCATCCAGCACTCTTGATAAATTTTCCATCCAAAGAAACGAGATGCTCCTTTGGTAATCCGACTTTGTTGCCCAGATCAAAATCCTCTTGCCCATACATAACCGCTGTGTGGACTATACCTGTACCATCCTCGATGTTAACAAAATCAGCTATATAAATTTTATGAGATTTTTCTGTAGATTTTATAAAGTCATAGAGTGGTTCATAAGACATGCCGACCATCTCGCTTCCTTTGTGTTCTGCAATAATTTCATGTGGTTCAGAGATCAAAGAGAGTCTGTCTTTGGCTAAGACCAATATTTCCTTTCCCACCTTTGCTTCAACATAAACAATATCTTTACCAACAGCTAAAGCTACATTACCCGGCAAGGTCCACGGAGTTGTCGTCCAAGCAACAAAATATGCATCTGGAAACCCGACTATTTTAAATTTCACATAGAGAGAAATATCTTTAACATCTTGATAACCCTGAGCCAGTTCGTGAGATGAGAGCGCTGTGCCACAACGCGGACACCATGGCACAACTTTATAGTCTTTGTATAAAAGCTTCCTGTCATCCGCCTTCTTTATAACTTTCCAAACAGACTCAATATATGAGTTGTCGTAGGTAAAATACGCTTGGTCCAAATTTACCCAATAACCTATACGCTCAGTAAATTTAGACCAGAGATCTATGTACTCAAGGACACTCTTCTTACACTCCTCATTAAACTTTGCTACTCCATATTCCTCTATTTCTCTTTTGCTCTTTATACCAAGCTTCTTCTCTGCTTCAATCTCAACCGGCAGACCGTGGGTATCCCAACCTGCTTTCCTCGGTACATAAAATCCCTGCATCGTCTTATACCTAGGAATAGCATCTTTAAAAGCCCTACCTTCAAGATGATGGATCCCTGGTTTACCATTGGCTGTTGGGGGTCCTTCGTAGAAGACAAATTCTCCTTTTGGAGACTTCCTCTCAAGAGTTTTCTCAAATATTTTGTTTTCTTTCCAAAATTTTAGGACTTTTTCCTCTCTTTCGGATCGAGTGAGTCCTTTATCTTCAGACTTACCCAAATTTTCATCAAATGACATTGTCAGAATATTCTAACATTTTTATAAAAAAAGCCCCTAGTGAATCACTTCACTAGGGGCCGTCTGGATGTAAAACTAAATCAGACGAGAGAACACTCTCGAACCACACCTCCATCTGTGTTTGGGACAGATCGAGTCGGCGCTGACCCCCCATCCACTCATGCCGAACCGATATAGGCGGACTGCGCGGAGGATGCCCTTCCGATCAGGCACGAACAGGACATTTGGATTGCCATCCTCATAAGCTCTCTCGTGTGTCTCCTTGAGACAAAGCATGAGCTGAAACAGGTTCACGAGGGACAGCTTCACTCCGTCTTCGCCCAACTCATCGATGATCTCTTGGTCTGTGTAATCTTCCTTGAGATACGTGAGCTGTACAGGGCCTCCTTCGAGTGAGTCTTGGCACACTCTCCCACCCAAAATGAACCAGTCTTCGAAGTTCTTCCCGACGTGTCCGATGGACGGTTTGGCACCAGGTTTAGTATTGATCCGAAACATCACCTTGGGAGGGAAAAACCCTACCAAAGATGGGAGGACGATCTCTACGACCGGCTCGAGCTGCCTGGTCTTAGAGGTGATCTCCGGAGCCAAAGCACCGACTGCTGAGGTCATGCAGACTTCCTTTGTGTTGAAGGTACTTGTTTATTTGCCACTTATAATTATACATAAAAAATCTACATCTTGTCAACTGCTTTGATACCAAGCATCCACAAGCCACTCCTCATCACGTTTCTAAAAGCCTCCACTATTGCCAAACGATAAGCAGACTCTGGTGAATCATTCAAAACTTGCTCTCTAGAATAAAAATTATTGAAAGATCCCGCAATAAAAGTGAGGTAGGTGGTAAGGTGGTGTGGAGCAAAGTCAATCAAAGATCTCTCAACAATTTCTGGAAAACGATACAGAAGTCTCTCTATCTCATGAGTCCCCACTCTCTCTCCTTTCGTATTTCCATTTCTACCAGCCTTCTCAAGCAGTGTTGTGGCTCTTGCGTGTGCATACTGTAGGTATACACCCGAATCACCTTCGATAGAAATTGATTTATCAATATCAAAGATGATGTCGTTGCCTATAGATTGTCTCAAAATTGTATACTTGATGGCTCCAAGAGCTATGGCTTCATCATCTCTTACTCTTTTCTTAACCTCCTCTATCAAAGACTTGGCAGTGATAACATCTCCTGTGCGAGAGCTCATCTTCCCAGACGGAAGCCTCAACATCCCGTGAGGGAGATGTATCGTCTTCTTACTGATCTCTGGATATATAAGTTTTAGAGCCTGAAGCATAACCTTGAAATATTCTTTGATTTCATTTCCGGTAACCACTATAGACTTTGTGTATTTGTATTTTTTATACTTATTTAAAGCATTGCCAATATCCTTAGCCTCATATGTAGGAAGTCCTAGAGAATTTATAAATACTCGAGTATGAAGAGATGGATCGTGCTTCTCCCCATGGAAAACCACTGGACCATCTGTCTTCTCAAAAACTTTTCCGATATTTTCTTCTACAATCTTCTTACCAAGCTTCCCGACCTCTGATTCAAAAAAATAATAATCAAACCTTGTACCAAGTCTTTTATACATTTCCTCAAAAGCCTTCAAGCTTTTCTTCCTCCCCTCATCGTATACCTTGTTTACTTGCTTGTTTGATCGATCGTAGATCATTTTGTTGATCTCCTCTATCTCCTTCCTAGCTTCAACATTATCCTCATAAGCTCTTGCGCCTGCGGTATAAGCATCGCTGTCTTCTCCCCTAAGCATTGCCCACACCGCTTTTGCCACATGCATACCCACATCTCCTTGATAATTAACCCTGACGATTTTGGCACCATTCCATTCCACAATTCTAGACAATGCTTCACCGATAGAGTTACTCATCAAGTGACCAATATGAAACTCCTTAAAAGGGTTGGCGTCTGTGTACTCGATCATGACCTTCTCATCTTTCCACTTTTTTGTCTTACCAAAATTTTTACCTTCTTTGTTTATATGCTTTAAACTCTCGGCAAAAAACTTCTTTGAAAGATAGAAATTTATAAATCCTGGTCCAACCACTTCTATCCTCTCCACTTCTTCCGGTTTATTTTTATTCAAAAAATTTACTATCTCATCTTTTTTGTCCCTATATTTAATGCCCGCATTAGTTGAGTAATCCCCCATTTTGAGTTCCGTCGGATGCTCAACGACAAAATCCACTTCCGTAACTCCAGTACTTTTTAGAGCCTCCTCGACAAGCTTATTTAGTATCTCCTTCACAGCTCAATGATACCTGAATAGACATATCCCTCAAAACGCGTAGTATGACGGCCAGAAGCGCCCTTTCACACACCAACAACGGAGTATCGATGCATCCCGATTATAAGCCATATGACAAGCGAATACCGGATTTGCAGTACCTCAAACTCATCCGCACCATCCGGGATGAGGGAAGAAAGTTCGTCCACCCGTATCAGCAAGGTGTGGGTAGGCTAACACACTTCTCGTTGCCACCCTTGGTCTACAAAATCTCGAACGGATTTCCGATCATCACAGAGCGGAACATTCCGTTCTGGCCTGTCGCCATCGCCGAGCTCTGGGCCTTCATGAACGGTGTCACCACCAATGAAGGTCTCCACGATTTCGGATGTAACTGGTGGGACACATGGGTAACGGCCAAAAAATGTGCTGACTTCGGTCTTGAAGAAGGAGACTTAGGTTGGGCATCTTATGGTGGCGCATATGGGAAGTTCCCGATGCCTGCCGGCGGGTCGTTCAATCAGTTTGAGCATGTTCTGCGCCAGATGAGAGAATCTCCTGGCGCAAGCACACACTGCGTGACCTCATGGATCCCATTCGGCACGCTCAAGCACGCGGGCCTCGAACGAAAAGTTGTCGTAGCTCCGTGCCATGGAAATTTCCTGAAGTTCACAATCATCGACGGTAAGATGACTCTTCAGCACATGCAGCGTTCCGCTGACATGCCAGTCGGTGTCGCAGCGAACATCATCCAGTACGCAGCACTGCTCCTCGCGGCCGCCCAAGTGGTCGGTGTCGAGCCGTACGAGTACGTGCACTTCTTTATGGATGCTCAGATTTACGAGAATCAGCTCGAGCAAGTCGAGCAACTTCTCACGCGCGAACCGAAACCGTTCCCCACTCTTCGAATAAATAACCCGGATATAAAAAACATCCTCGACTTCCGCCCAGAGCACTTCACCATCGAAGACTATCACCCACATCCGGGAATGAAATTCCCGGTCACGGAGTAATCGATGGCAATCAAAATCATTGCCGCAATAGCGGATAATGGTGTCATCGGCAAAGAAGGTGTGTTGCCTTGGAACAAACTTCGAGGTGATATGATCCATTTTGTCGAGACCACTGATGGAAAAGCTGTTGTTACGGGGCGCAAGAATTATTTCAGCATCCCGGATAAATTCCGACCCTTGAAGGGTCGTGAAAACATCGTCCTTACTCGACATCCGAAAATCCTGGATTCTGAGGATGTTACGATCGAAGAGAACTTCCTTAACATAGTACTTCGGTCAAAGACCGAGACAATCTGGGTGATCGGAGGAAGCGAGGTATACAACCTCTTCCTGCCTTTCGCAGATGAGATGGTTCTCACCCGAGTTCATGCCAAACCTGAAGGAGACGTATTTTTCCCTAAGTGGAGTCAGGAACGATGGGAGCTTGTCTCTTCGTTGGGAACTCATCCCGCGGATGCTCGGAACGAGCACTCCTTCACAATCGAAAGATACCGGCAACGCCGCGGATTCATCGAGATGGCGAACATTCGCACTCTCGAGCAGTATCGCGACATGAAGGAGATCTATGATCTAGGTGTCTGTCCGTTCTGCACGGAATACTTCCTAAGGTGGCACACCAAGCCAATCTACATGGAAGGAGTCCACTGGATTGTCACGGAAAACAAGTATCCGTACTTGTGGACGAAAGACGGTGGTCTCCACCTCATGCTTGTACTCAAGACTCACGCCGAGGACCTACATCAGATGCCGGACGGCTCCTTCGAAGAGATCGGGGCGATCCTGGAGTGGGCATCAAAGAAATTCAATATCCTTGGCGCAGGATTCTACATGCGCTTCGGTGAGTGCCTCTGGACTGGTGGAACTATTCGCCACATCCATGCGCATATCGGACAAAAGAAAGATCTCAACACGCCCGCGATATTCTATCTGTAGTTGGTGCAAGACCCGTTTCCAGTAATGGAACGGGTCTTTTTTATGATTGGAAATAAAAAACCTCGTCTACCGATTAAACGGAGACGAGGCTGTCTTTCACCTGGATTATTCTCACTCCATAAGCTCTGAGAACTTCTTGAGCATTAAGAGATGAGTAACCAGACAGGAAATATAGAGTCGATATTCCAGAGAAACTGATCATACGTGCACATATCTCACAAGGGAAGGTGGTGACATACATCACCCCACCACCCAAAGTGAGTCCATACCTAGCACACTGAGAGATTACGGCTTGCTCAGCATGGATGGAAGCGTATTTTCCTACTTGCCCAGCTTCGTTGTTTATCCTTGGATCGCCGAAGATATATACCTCGTACTCATTCGGCAAATAGGTGTTGTGGGCAGTAGCCACTCTCCCATCAGAGCTTAGAGTAGCAGCCCCAATTCTTCTCCACCAGTCAGGACCACGATCTGAGAGAATCTGTAGCTCTCCCATCACTCCAATATGGAATGCGTCGGTTGAGATTTCAACATCAGGTATGACTGGCTGATCACGCTCCACCGCTTTCATGTCCCAACGAGCCCAGATCATTTCATAAGACACTTCACAACCAGCAGGCTCGAGATACTCCTCCGCGACTAGATGAGAGATGTCCTCATCTGGAAGAATCCATTTCTTCCAGATTCCAGATCGATGAGAAAGCTGTGGTTCATCGTCCTCAGGATCGAATAGACGAACTCGACTAGCAAGACCTTCCACAACTATTGTTCTCTTCACTAGATCAGTTGGGAGCGCAGCCATGTTGCGACCAAGTCGTGGTAACAACCTTTCAGCCATATCCTGACTGATCAGATGAAGATTGGCTTGTGGATGTCGTCCAAACCAATCGAGATGACGACGATTGAGTGTTGGGATATAGGCAATGAGATTTTTCATC
>CAYGLE010000025.1:0-7385 GCA_964350995.1 uncultured Candidatus Saccharibacteria bacterium | reverse complement strand
AGTATCTTTTCGCCACCTATTACTCTAATCAAAATCATTATTATTGCTATAACAAGCAGAATGTGGATAAATCCTCCTATGGTGTAAGAAGTAACAACTCCGAGTAACCAAAGAATTACTAATATGATTGCAACAGTGGTTAACATATATTTATATTATATTTTTAATTATTTTCTTGTCTTTCTAATTTTGCCGCCGCCTCCGGAGTTGATATCGTCTTACTCATGAAGAAAAGTCTAATGATACCTAAAGCCACCACCCAGTAGACCATCATGGCAAGTAAGGTGGTCCATTCGAAAATATTGTTTTCCACAGCAGTTAGTTTGAAGACGTTGTTGAATGGGGCAACAAATATGTGTGTAGCGCTATAGATAAAATCTGTAAAGCCAGCAAACTGGTTTGCTGCCAAAAGCTTTAAAACAAATCTAAAAACCAAAAATGTCTCGAGTAGCCCCAAGATATACCAGACTATTTGCGTCCCTTTGTAGAGAGGCTTTGTACTGGCAGACGTGTAAGATGAGTTCATGAATTTTTTAATTTTTAATCCGACACTCTAGAGTGTACACAAACACCGATGAAAAATTGATGAAAGAAATTTTTGAAATCTACCAAAACATAGTAAAAAAGCCGAGCCACAAGAGCTCGGTTTTTTACTAATGTGCGCCGGGAAGGATAGAACTTCTGGGAAACCCTCGGTTTTCCCAACCTTCCTCCGCGGGAGAGGTATACCCCTCTCCCGACCCCACTCCTGTTCGAATCCTTCCATCAACATGACAAAACAAAAAATCTGGCAGAAGCCAGTTTTTCGTTTTGTGCGCCGGGAAGGATTCGAACCTTCGTAGGCCTAGGGCCGTTAGATTTACAGTCTAATGCGATTGACCACTCCGCCACCGACGCGATTTGGCTATTCTACCTAGTTGTGCGTTGTTTATCAATAATGGTGCTGACGCTTCCACTTCTCCTTCCCTTCTTTACATCAAAGGTAAATTCACTCCCCTTCTTATCTACAAGTATTGTGCCACCAGATAGGATCTTGCTGGTTATCATCATGGTTGACACAGGATTCAAGATCTTGGTTTGAATCAAACGCTTCAAAGGTCTTGCCCCATATTGTGGGTTATACCCCTCACGAGCAAGATCTTCCAACACAGCTTCGCTTATGACGAGCTCTATCTCTTTATCTTTGAGTCTCTTCTTTACCAAATCTATTTGGATGTTTACTATCTCTTTAATAGCTTTTTGCTTCAAGACATCGAAGACGATAATCTCGTCTAGACGATTGAGGAACTCCGGGCGGAACTGATCCTTAAGAGCATCCAAAACCTTCTCTTTCATACCATCATAATTTCCGTTCTCTCCATTAGAAAATCCAATTGTCTGCATCCTGTCTATATATTGAGCACCAACATTTGAGGTAAGGATGATGATAGCGTTTTTGAAATTCACTACTCTCCCCTTTGCATCTGTGAGTCTGCCATTATCAAGAACTTGGAGAAGAATGTTGAAGACTTCTGGGTGCGCCTTCTCTATCTCGTCGAAAAGGATGACCGAGTAGGGTCTGTGTCGCACCGTCTCTGTAAAACTTCCACCCTCCTCATGACCTACATACCCCGGAGGAGCACCAATCAACTTTGAAATTGAATGTTTCTCCATAAACTCACTCATATCAACTCTTATCAAAGCCTTTTCATCATTAAACATAAACTCCGCCAAAGCTTTGGTGAGCTCTGTTTTACCAACACCTGTAGGACCTAAGAACATGAAAGATCCGATAGGTCTTTGCGGATCAGAGATCCCAGCACGAGATCTCTTAACAGTCTCCGATATTTTGGTGACTGCTTCGTCTTGACCGACGATACGCTTCTTAAGATACTCCTCCATCCTTCCCAATTTCTCTGCTTCTTCCTCAAGCATTCTAGAAACTGGGATACCAGTCCATCGACTTACCACATCGGCAATGTCTGACTCAGTGATCTCTTCCTTCAAAATTCTTCTCGAAGCTTGGAGTTTTTTGAGTCGCTTACTCTTCTGGTCAAGATCGTGTTCAAGAGTGGGGATCTTTCCATAGCGAAGTTCCGCAGCCAAAGAAAGATCTGCTTTTGCTTCTGCTGCTTCGGCCTCTAGACGAGTATGTTCAAGTTTCTTCTTTATCTCTTTGATCTCGCTTACCGTCTCCTTCTCGTTTTTCCACTTCAATTCTATCTCCGAAGTTTTCTCCTTGAGATCTGCTACTTCTTTTTCAATCGCTTTCAACCTTGCGTTCACTTTGGCGTTTTTTGTCTCGTTCTTAAGCGCCTCCTTTTCAATCTCTAATTTCATCACTTTGGAATATGTCTCTTGGAGTACTGGGGGCATGTTCTCAAGTGAGATCTTTAAGAAGGAGGAAGCCTCGTCTATGAGGTCAACCGCTTTGTCGGGCAAGAACCTATCAGTAATATAGCGAGAAGAGAGGTTCACTGCAGCCTTTATAGAATCGTCTGTGATATGTACTCCATGGTATAGCTCGTAACGCTCCTTAAGACCTCGAAGAATGGTCATGGCATCCTCTACAGAAGGCTCATTTATATAAACTGGCTGGAAACGACGAGAAAGAGCTGGGTCCTTCTCTATGTGTTTTTGATACTCTCTTATGGTTGTGGCTCCTATAGCTCTAAGTTCCCCACGAGCAAGTGCTGGCTTCATCATGTTTGAGGCATCGATAGAGCCTTCGGCCGCGCCGGCGCCAACTATGGAGTGTATCTCATCTATAAATAGGATTATCTTGCCTTCCGACTTTTCAATTTCTTTTATGATGTTCTTGAGCCTTTCCTCAAACTCTCCGCGATACTTCGTACCTGCTATCAAAAGTCCAAGATCAAGAGAAACAAGTTCTTTATCTCTCAAAGATTCTGGTACATTGTTTGAGGACATGCGTATTGCTAAGCCTTCAGCTATCGCGGTCTTGCCCACTCCGGCTTCGCCGATGAGGATAGGATTGTTTTTAGTGCGACGAGAGAGAATTTGGATGATACGAGATATCTCTTGGTCGCGACCAATGACAGGATCGAGTTTGTTTTGCTTCGCAAGCTTAGTGAGATTCCTTGTGTACTTGGTGAGAGATTTAAATTTTTTGTCTGGCTTTGGTTCTGTAGGACCAGAGTTCTTGAGCTCCTCTATAAGTCTCACAACCATCTGCTTATCGATCTTGAATTTTGTGAGAAGATCTTTGGCTTCACCTTGGACCTCAAGAATAGAAAGGAAGAGGTGTTCTGTGGAGACAAACTCATCTCCTAAGTTTTGAGCAATCTTGAGAGAGGACTCAATAGCAGTCGCGAGTTCTGGAGTGAGATATATTTGATACGAAGGAGAGAGAGTTTGAGAGCTCTCTGGGCTCTCTAGAGCTTCAATGACAGAATCTGTGAGAAGGATAGAGTCTATCTCCATCTTATCTAAGAGAGAAACAACCATGCTCTCCTCCTGAAGGATAAGAGCACCAAGAAGATGCATCGGATTTACATGATTTTGCCCACGCTCTATAGCCAGTTCGTGAGCTTTGCGAACTGCTTCCTTGGCTTTAGTTGTAAAGTGTTTGAATGGAGGCATATTTTGTCTTCAATTAATTACCAGAAACAAACTTGGAAAGAGAGAGTGCATTGGTGTAGACACTTGGTGTTATAGAGAGATCGGAGTTTGAGGTCTTGAGTCCAACCAACTCTCCAGAAAGATTGAGAAGTGGGCTACCTTGAATCTCTGTAGAAGGGACTATGTCTGTCATGGAAGAATTACTGACCGAATCTAAAGAGAGCACTCGACCAACAGCGATAACGGTTTTCTCCGTTCCTTGTACAGCTACAACGGTTTGGCCGAGTTTAGGATTATCTTTTGAAATAGTTAGGGAAGAGAGAGCTCTCAACTTAGAATCTTCTGCTTGAATCTTAAACATCACTAAATTTACTCCATCAACAACTTTAGAAATTGTAGCTGGTAATTCTGTGCCATCATGAAGAACAACAGTGTAAGTGTTACCATTCATCACCTCTCTCTTATCCGAAACAACATACCCTTGTTTGTTGACAATAACTCCAAGAGCGTAAAAAGGTTTTGCACCAGTTGCATCATTGGGAGATTTGATACGCACGATGGATTTGTTACTGGATTCTATTGAGGAAACGATAGCATCGCCCTCTTTGATCACCGTTACCTCTCTCGTGGTGGCGCCACCTTGAGCTGGTACAACTTTCTCTACAGTGCGTTCAACGACCCTGTCTATGGTTTGAGTGACCCCTTGAGGTGCTTGTGCCAAAAGAGAGACGGTGATGATACCGGTAGCTATCGAAGTTATAAAGCTCACCAAAAGCGTCAGGAGAACGATTTGGGTCTTTGTGAGATCTTCCATCGTCGTCATAAAAATTATTCTAGCACAACTGACTTCAAAATTCTAACAGCTTCTTTAATTTCTCTTTCTTTAGTTTTTGGAGAGAAAGAAAATCGTAAAGCCTCTTTGTCATCCTCGTTTTTGTTTGCATCACAAGAACTGCCTGTAGATACAGAAACCCCATTGAGATCTAGTTTAATGGCCAAAAATTCATGAAGCATTTTTGGGAAAGTAATACTCACAACATTTGGCAAACTAATTTCTGGAGTATTGATAAGCACATCTGGTAAAAATCTTTGCAATTCAGAAATAAAAATTTTCTTTAGTCTCTCAAGTTTTTTAAAATTTTGATCTTTATTCTTAAGAGCAATCTCAAAATCTTTTATGAATCTTTCTATGGAAGACACATCCTCTGTGCCACTTCTCAAACCTCTTTCCTGTCCACCTCCAAAAATTATAGGCTTTATAGAAACATCTGGTCTCACTACAAGTACTCTGTCTAGAGTTATCAAATCTCCCGGCACCTTGTCTATGTCTATATCCAAAAGCCCCAAGGCTCCCGTGGCATCGGTATGAAAATATGGATACTTGCTCCCCTTCTTGTTTCTCTCGCTTCTTATGTGTCTACCAATTTTGGAAACTGGGTTGATCCTTCCAGTCTCGCTCTCTGCATATACTACTGACACAAGGATGGTGTTGTTTTTTATTTTTGAGACAATTTCTTCGCTAGAGACAATATCCAGCTCTGCTCCACGCCTCTCTGCTTCCAAAGCCGATTCAAGCACGGCCGGATGCTCGCCTTTGGAGATAACAATATGAGGCTTGGCAAATTCTTGCCTAGAGCCTTCAAAAACTCCAAGTATTGCTAGGTTGTCGGCTTCGGTACCTCCACTCGTAAAGACAATGTCTTTGGTTTGGCAACGAAGAACCTTAGAAAGCCTGAGACGCGCGCTCAAAAGACGCTCCTTTGCTATTCGACCTTCCTCATGAATACCCGACGGATTGTCGTGCCCGCCGAAATAATCTAGGAAAATTCTTCTTTTTCTGAAGATAGACATTGACTCATTCTAGAAATAAAGCGTGATTTTGCAAGCCTAATATGATAAAGTGACAAAACTATGAAAACTAGAAGGCCTCCAGTGGTGGCAATAATGGGACATATAGACCATGGCAAATCGACTCTCCTTGATTATATCAGGAAGTCAAATGTGGTAGAGAAAGAGGCTGGAGGCATAACCCAGCATGTCTCGGCCTACGAGATAGTGCATAGAGGTGATGATGGAAAGGAAAATAAAATAACCTTCCTTGATACTCCTGGACACGAAGCCTTCAAGTCTATAAGAGCAAGAGGAGCTAAAGCGGCAGATATTGCTGTGCTTGTTGTATCGGCAGAAGACGGTGTCAAACCACAAACAATAGAAGCTCTAAAAAAAATTAGAGAGACCAAGGTCCCCATGCTTGTGGCTATCACAAAGATAGACAAGCCAACAGCAAACATAGATATGGTTAAGCAGTCCTTAGCAGAGAACGATGTCTACGTCGAAGGATATGGAGGAGATGTCTCGATAGTAGCACTCTCGGCAAAAACAGGGGTTGGTATAAAAGATTTTCTAGACACGATTGTACTTATTGCTGAACTTGAGCAAGGCATGGGAGAGAGCGACCGCCTGGGCACTGGCATCATCATAGAAAGCAAACTTGACCAAAAGGTTGGTATCACCGCTGTGGGTATAATAAAAGACGGATCGGTAGAGGTGGGACAAATTGCTGCCTCTATAGGAACGATAGCACCACTAAGATTTATCCTAAACGCTGAAGGGAAAAAGGTGGAGAAACTTCAATTCTCCTCTCCAGTACAGATTGCTGGATGGGATGCTCTACCTATTGTAGGATCGGTCTTTGAAATATTTAAAGACAAAAGAGCGGCTCAACTCTACGCCGACTCGGAAGCTATAAAAGCCAGGATTGATAAAAATGAAAATCAAATTTCAAACACCGAAGGTCTTATCTGCTTACCAATTATTATAAAAGCAGATACAACCGGAAGCCTTGAAGCGATAAGATACGAATTGAGCAAAATCTCCAGAGAGAGAATTTGTGTGAAGATTATAAACTCTGATGTCGGCACCATAAGCGAAGGCGATGTGAAAACCGCTATCGCCACACACGGCACTATCATCTTTGGGTTCAATACAAAAATAGATCCACAAGCAGGTGCTTTGGCCGAGCGTACAGAAACAATATCGATAGAACTCTACGACATAATCCACAAACTAACCGAAAGAATAGAAGAGTTATTGAACGAAAGAACGCCAAAATTTGAGACAGAAGAAATAATGGGCAGAGCTAAAATTTTGAAAATCTTCTCCCAGACAAAAAATAAGCAGGTCATCGGAGCTAGGATGGAAAGCGGAATGTTTGAGAAAGGTTCTGTTGTGAAAGTTTTGAGAAGAGAGGAAGAAGTCGGGCGAGGAAAAATAAAAGAACTTCAACAATCTAAAATTGCTGTTGAAAGTATAAGTGGCGAAGGAGAGTTTGGCACACTTATTGAAACAAAGATCGAAGTGGCTCCGGGAGACTATCTTGAGAGAGTGGTGACAGTGACAAAGTAATTTTGAAATCTAATTTCTAATTTTCGATGAAGCCAATAAAGCACAACAAGGTAGAGATGGAAATACACAGAAGAGCAGCGGAGTTTGTGCGCGACGAAGGGGGAAAATCTTCCCTCATAACCATAACCCGAGTGGAGCTAAACCCTTCTGGCAAAGATGCTGTTATCTTCTTCACTACCTTGCCAGAATCAGAGGAGGACACGGCGCTAAAATTTTTGGATCGTAAAACTCCTGAATTTAAAGAGTATATAAAAAATAAATCACGAATCGGCATCATCCCCCATCTTAGATTCAAAATAGATTACGGTGAGAGGAATCGTCAGAGATTGGATGAGATAAGTAAGGAGATATAGTTTAGTTGAGTTTGTGCGGGTAGCGAGAATCGAACTCGCGTCTCAACCTTGGGAAGGTCGCATTCT
>CAYGLE010000024.1:4530-7443 GCA_964350995.1 uncultured Candidatus Saccharibacteria bacterium | reverse complement strand
TAGCATTACCATACAATGTATAGGTATAAATTTCTAACTATTCTATTTGTTACTACGACACTCTCTTTGGGTGTGGTGCAATCTGCTGAAGCGGCAAAGATGACTCGGGAACGAGCATTTATTAATTCAGCAGAAGCAAATTTTTTAACAAACACTGGCTGCGAAGATGTGTCTGTGGGAGTATCCGTTATAGAAAAAAATTCTGTGGTCAATCACACAAAGTTACCTCTCTCTAGAACACTTTTAGTTTTTGGAGCCTTTATTGATAATTGTGAGTTTGGTACTAGCACATCTTTCTTTGGCACCACAACAGTTATAAATAATGAATTTGTACAGAATGGGGTTGATAGTGCTACTTTAGTTAAAACATTTGTGGTAGATGGACACGAAATTTATATTGATCTTTCTTGGAAAGGGGTTGGTATTATTGGCGGTGAAGATTTAAAGATTAATGATAAGGGTGACGTGCATATTATTAAAAAGTGGGATGTTGAAAGTCGGAATGCAGAAATGACGGGAGTATTTATCGTAAATGGTCTAAATAGGATATCTGATAATTCCTTAGTGAATGCTCAGCTCGAGGTTGTAAAAACTGACTCAAAGACAATGATTAAGATTAAGTAAGATAGTTAAGTAAGTCCGCTAAACTCAAGTTCTCGTGCTATACTGGACCAATTAAGAGTTCGGAACTGCTCAAATAAATAAATAGAGAGTTCCGAACTTGTCCAATCATTGGAGCCTGTGAAAAACCCATTAATTATCATTGGTGTCGTAGTTGTCATTTTTGGTGGAGCTGTCTGGTGGTCAAAATCACTCCAATCGAGAGATCCTAACCTAATTTCCAAAAACGGTATTCATTGGCACCCAGAACTCATAATTTACATCAAAGACAAAAAATTTGAGATTCCTCAAGATATAGGTCTTGGGGCAGTACACAGACCAGTACATACACACGATGATCTACCGTTAATACACCTTGAATTCCAAGGAATAGTTCGTAAAAAAGATATTACCTTGGGACAATTTTTCAAAAGCTGGGGTAAGGACATAAATTCTTTGGGTGCCAATGTATCTATGACTGTAAATGACGAGCCCAACACCCAATTGGAAAATTATGAGATGAAGGACGGGGATAAAATAATTCTTCGCTACGAATAATGGAGATGGAAAGTCATGTAAGTCACGTGCTTCACAGACCATACCTACGCCTTTTCATAATGATGGTCATCTCTTTTAAGCTGATGTATCTGTTTATGTATGCAATGGTGGATGTTTGGGGTAATGTCTTTCCAAACTACAACCAGTTTTATATGGCAGGACTGATGGTTTTTCCAATGGCCATTCTAGAAGTGGTCTTAATGAGATCAATGTATGGAAACAAGAAGTGGAACACTTTTATTGTTGTGGTTAGCCTCATTTTCATCACTCTCTTCTGGACAGGTGTCAGACAACAAGTGGCTATCAATGATGAGCAGTTTTTGAGGTCCATGATTCCACATCACGCTAGTGCAATTCTTATGTGTAAGAATGCTTCTATAGAAGACCTTGAGATAAAGGAGCTATGTGAAAACATTATTTCTGGCCAACAAGCTGAAATAGACTTTATGAAGACTAAACTTAATTTAATAAAATGACCTATCAAGAGTTTATAAAGGAGCTGATTAGCCGATTTGGAGAGGAAAGGGGGACTCTCATGGCATTAAGAGCTGAAGTTGGTTTCTTGAGAAGATTCATTGAGAATCAAAATTTTCCAGAATTTAAGGAACAGCAGGAGGAGATGATTAAAGACTTCCTAGAGAGGCACCCCACTAAACCTTAGCTCTTTTGCTACTCTAGACCAATTAAGACTTCTGAACTGCTCAACTAACGAGTTTTGACTCCGCCTGCAGAACCCTGCGGGCAGGTCGCCCAGGCATTGGAGCCGGGGGGGGGTCACTTAATAGAACACCACCAAAATCGTTGGTGGTGTTCTCAAGCTTTTTAAATTGTTTCTTGTTTTATTGAGCAGACGTTGGAGCAGGTGTAGTTCCTCCAGCTGGCAATTTGACATTTACGTCGATACTACTGTTTTGTGGGGTAGCAGCAGTTGGGTTGTTTCGGATTGCGGGTAAAGCATAGATAAAGAATAGTCCGATAACCACAAGGAGCAGGATAACTCCTATTATTACGCTAAATCCTGAACTAGAATCTGATCCTTCCGCGCCTCCTGGGTTATTTATTACGGTTGTCATAAATTATAAATTATATTATTTATTAATGTTAAGTTATTAGTAAATTCTTAATACTGGACTCAACTATAACAAGCAATGGGTGAAGAACTGGTGAAAAAAAGTTTTGAAGCGAAGTCAAAAAAGTGATCCAGCTGTGGTACACCAAGGGGGTCCTCTTGGTGAGAGCCTTATGTATATAGTTTCATTCTCTCTTAATGTAATTTAGGTTAAAATTACTCAATACGATGAGTAAGTCTTCTATAAGTGATACTTTCAACCGGAAGAGTTTGGATATTGTGGGAGCCTTTGTCGTGGTCATGATTGTCGTAGTGGGTCTCTATTTCTTTACAAATCTCAAGAAGGAAAAGTTGTCTCTAGAGAAGATGTTGGCAGAAGTAAGAGCCGATTTAGTCGAATCTTTGGAAGAGAACTTGCGCTTAAATGAGGATTTGAAGATTGCTAGGGGCGACATTGATGAATATAGCTCCCAGATTGATGGTCTCTCGAGTACTCTGGAGAAATTGAAAAAATTGGCCGAGACAGACGAAGAACTTTTGAAGCAGTATTCAAAAGTCTATTTCCTAAACGAAAATTATGTCCCTAGAGGACTTACGGAGATTAGTCCACTTTTTCTTTTCAACACCAACAAGCCACAGACAATACTTGCTCTTGTCTACCCATTTCTCCAAAGACTCATTGAAGA
>CAYGLE010000024.1:0-4430 GCA_964350995.1 uncultured Candidatus Saccharibacteria bacterium | reverse complement strand
AAGAACGCCTATAAATACGGCTTTATTTTGTCCTACTCTGAAAAGAACACTTCCTATGTTTTTGAGCCGTGGCACTGGAGGTTTGTCGGTGTTTCTCTGGCCACAAGACTTATGGAAGAGAGAGAAGAATTTTATACTCTAGAACAAAGACAAATTGATCCGTATCTTATAAGTCTGTTTGATAGTTAAAGGTAAAATCTTGGGTTTTTCTTTTATTCTGAGTTTTAGGATAAAATAGACATTAAATGCTTCCGAATAATTCCCCTTGGATCAAGCAACTCAACCGTACACGGCCGATAGCTTCGCTTGATAGAGATATAGAGACAGATTTGGTCATTGTCGGAGGAGGTATTGCTGGTGTCGTAACAGCTTTCTTTGCTTTGCGAGATACAGAGAAAAGTGTTGTCTTGGTTGAGGCAGACAAGATCGCTCATGGTGCCACAGGGCACAACGCTGGGCAGATAACCAGTTATTTCGAAAAACCCTTAGCAGTCTTAGTAGAAGAATTTGGAGAGAAGCTTTCTATTGAAGCACAAAGATCCATTGAGTCAGCTTGGCTTCTTCTTGATGAGATAATTTTAGACAGCAAACTTCAGACACCTCTTTATCGTTTTGAGGGTTATACCGGTCTTACGGAGTTTGGTCAGGTTGTAACTTATCTTAAGGGCAACAAATACCGCTCTCTTGGGGGACTCTTTCCTGTATCTGCTCTTATAGCTGAGGATTGGGAAAGACTTAAAGATATACCCGAAGAATATAAAGATTTTTATTCGATAGTTCCTAAAAAAGATATATTGGATCTCTTGGAGACGAATAACCCAGACTTTGTCGCTTGCCTGTCTTATCAAAAGGGTTGTATGAATAGTGCAGCTTTTACAGAAGAGCTTGTCAGCTACCTCTCTACCACTTATCCAAATAGATTTTCTTTCTATGAAGAGAGTTTTGTAAAGAATGTAAAACTTTTGGAAAATTCTGCGGTCTTGGAAGTTTTGGATTTTAAGATAAGGACAGAAAGAGTTGTGCTTTGTACAAATGGTTTTGCTAACTTTTCGATTGTGAATGAAGTGGGGAAGGAGATCAACACAGACTTCCATCATTCTATTTTTGGTCGTATAGGTTATATGGCAGGGTATATAGAACCTCTCGATCATCCACCAACAGCTATAAGTTATTTCACTAAGGAAAAGATAGATTTGAGTGATCCTACAGGAGATACATATTTCTATCTCACAAGGCGTCCACATACAGAAGAGGGGGAAAGTGATAGGAATTTCAACCTCATCTGTACCGGAGGACCAGAGAAGGTTTTACCCAACGGAGCCTTATACTCCAGGGCCCACTTTTATGATGAGGAAGTGAGAGAGAGGATAAATGATTTTCTTTTCTCTAACTACAACAAGCATCCGAAAGATACGGAGTATTCTTTTTGTTGGCATGGTCTTATGGGTTATACTCCGAACGGTATAAGGAGAGTGGGTCCAGAGCCGGTGAATCCTGTACTTATGTATAACCTAGGTTGTAACGGGGTGGGTATCTTGCCCTCTGTCTATGGAGGCAAAAAGATCTCTCAATTTGTAAACGGAGAAGAGCTCCCACCCTCCATATTTGATCCTCGCGATCAGGGTATTGGAAATTAGATAAGGTATAATTTAGTTATGAATATAAATATCAAAGCCACAGGCATAGAGCTTACAGGAGCTATTTCAGACTATGTGTACAAACGGATGTCTAAGGTAAACGATTTTCTTGGATCGGATGGTTTTCTCATAGCTGTTGAAGTAGGAAAGACGACGAAGCACCACAAGCAAGGGGATGTCTTTAGGGCGGAAGTTAAGGTCTCTGGTGCAGGCCAAAACTTCTACGCAGTAAAGGAGGGTCCTGATTTGTATGCATCAATAGATGAAATGAAAGACGAAGTTATCCGCGAGATAAGTAAAACTAAAGGAAGGAAGAGAGAGCTTCTTCGTCAAGGTCAGAGAAAAATAAAGGAGATGATGAAAGGATTTCCTTGGATAGGTCGAAAGGGTTAATTCTGTTTCTTGCCTCTTAAGTAGTCTTGGTGGAGCATCTCTTTTTTACCTGGAGGGATGACTTTATCTAAAACAAGTTTGTCGGCTTCTATATGAGCTTCTGTAATAATGAGTTCTCCAATACGAGCACGAGGCCAAGTGTGATAAGCAAGAATTTTTCTTAAAGCTTTTTCGGGAGAGTCATTTGATATATCGGAGTTCTCTTTTTTAATCATCTTCGTGTAGGTGGCTAAGTTTTCATCTTGCGGTTTCTCTTGGATCTCTTCATTTACCCACTTTGGCATTACTTCTGCTAAGAGTTCTCCTCCAGCTTCTCCTAAGATTTGTTCTACTATCTCGTATTTTTGTGGCCAAGGATGTATGGGGACTTCTCTTTGGGCCAAAATAGGTCCATGGTCCATCTTTTCATCCAGACGCATTATCGTCACCCCAGTTTTTTCCTCTTCAATTATGGCTCCTTGTATTGGAGCGGGACCTCGAAGTTTAGGAAGCAGGGAAGGATGAACATTAAGAGTTTTGTATTTGGGTTTGTAGATGACACTATCGGGTAAAATTTTTCCAAAAGAGGCTACTACATAAACATCTGCATTTGGAAGTGGTGGTAGAGGAGCTTTCGCGGAGTCGATGTTTAAAATTGGGGTTAGTCCATTTTTCCTCAAAACATCAAGAACAATTTTGGATATTGGCGAAGAGCCGAAAAAGACGAAGGATGGTTTATTTTTCATCTTTGTTTTTAGGAGGAAGGTCTTCCAGTTGGGTGGCTTTGTCGATGAAGAGTATGCCATCTAAGTGATCCACTTCGTGTTGAAAGATTTGAGCCAAAAGTCCTGAAGCGCCTCGCTCCACCTTCTCCCCCTTCTCATTAAAAGCTTTGATATAAACCCTCTCACTTCTTTCCACCTGCCCATAGAGCCATCTGACGGATAGACACCCTTCCTCCATCTCTTTCTTTTTCTTTGAAAATTTTGTGATCACTGGGTTTATAAATACAAGATCTTCGTATCGATTTTCTTCCTCATCTTCTTTTTTGGCTATTGCCAAAGCTCTACCCGCCACCACAAAAATTCTCAAACTTTCTCCTATTTGTGGTGCAGCAATAGCTACCCCATCTTCCTCATCATGCATTACTTTTCTCATCTTGGTCAGCACGCTTTTGATTTTGGGTGTCGGGATGGATTTTATCGGTACCTCTTTGGCTATTTTTCTCAAGACAGCAGAGTCCTTTTGAAGTATTTTTGAGTTTTTCATTTTATAAGATGCTCTCAGGGTCTACTTTAATCAAAAAGTCGGGAGTTAGCAAAAGGAGCTTCTCTTTCAATATCTTATCTGGCCAGTTTTCTTTTTTGATTCTTAATATCATGGAGAGCACTTTTTGATCTGTTTTCTTTGAATTTTTTAGCATAAAGTGTGGTTCAAAAGAGTCAAAAGTGTTTTGTAGGACGGTAGCCTTCTTCTTTATATTGTCTGGAGTGTCTTCTGTACTTATTTTGATAAATAAGGAGAAGGGAGGGTATCTCAACTCTTCTCTCTCTTTGATTTCTGCACGATAAAAATCCAAGACATTCCCCGCTGTGGCAAACTCCAATACATCAGCCTTTGCGTTTCTGGTTTGAATCAGAAAATTTTCCTTAGAGAGTTCTCGTAGACGAGTTATGAGATAAAATATTTTTTCATTTATGTAGAAGTCGGGTATGGAAAAAAGAGAATCTAAGGAGACGACAGAAACCAATGGAACTTTTTTAAGATAATTTAAAGCAAGTTCTGTGCCGACAAGAATACTTCCATTTTCATTTTCAAATTTTTCAATCAATTCTTTTGCTTGCTTGTCTGTCTTTACATGATCTTTGTCTAAGAGCATGATCTTTATTTCTGGAAATATTTTTTGGCATTCATAAACGATTCTATCAACCCCGATTCCTAGTGGATAAAGCTTCCAACTTTGGCAGTTATCGCAACGTGTTTCGGAATTTCTCTTAGCTCCACAATGATGACAAATGTAGATATTTTTCATATCTCCATCGGTCATTTTTTCGTGTAAGACCAGTGGGGCTTGGCAATTTTTACAAAGTAAAAGCGAGGCACAATCTCCACAAATTGTAGATGGAGAGAGACCCTTTCTTGTGCCGAAGAGAAAAATGTTCTTGCCTTCATAGAGAGAAGTTTTGATGTTGTTTATGAGTCTTTCAGATAGGATGTTGAAGTTTTGTCTAGTTTGCATATCTACTATCTCAGCGGCGGACTCAAAGTTGAGTCTCCAAGAAAGTGGTGTTAGTTCGTTATAAAGCCCTTCTCTTCCTTTCCAAAGACTTTCTATACTCAATACTGAATCTCCTAAGATAAGGTTCGCTTTCTTGTTTTTAATATAAAATTCTAAAAATGTTTTTATATTTATGTAAGGTC
>CAYGLE010000023.1:0-7459 GCA_964350995.1 uncultured Candidatus Saccharibacteria bacterium | reverse complement strand
TGTATATGTTGAAGCTTCACCACATGGTGGAAGATAAGATACACATGCGATCTATCGGCCCTTACTCTCTCATCACCCAGCAACCTCTCGGAGGCAAGGCTCAAAACGGGGGTCAGAGATTTGGAGAGATGGAAGTGTGGGCACTTCTCGGTCATGGTGCGGGGCACTCTCTACGCGAGATGCTCACTATTAAGTCGGATGATATTCAAGGCAGATCTCAAGCCTTCGACTCTATTGTTAAGGGAGAGAAGATCCAAGAACCAGGTACTCCCGCGTCGTTTAATGTGCTGGTAAACAACCTAAGGGGACTTGCTCTTGATGTTGATGTGAAGAAAAAGCGAGATGACGCTATTCCTCATTCGTTAAATAGTAAAAAAGTAATTGACACTAAAAATTTCAGTTCTCTAAGTATCAAATTAGCAAGTCCAGAACGTATCAAAGAGTGGTCTTATGGTGAGGTTACAAAACCAGAGACTATAAACTACAGAACTCAAAGAAGCGAGAGAAACGGTCTCTTTGACGAAAAGATTTTTGGACCAGATAAGGATTTCGAATGTTACTGTGGAAAATACAGAGGCATTCGTTACAAGGGCATAATCTGCGAGAAGTGCGGAGTGGAGATCACGCGTTCTATCGTTAGACGAGAGAGAATGGGTCACATCGAACTCGCTTCTCCTGTGGCACATGTTTGGTTTTTGAAGAATGTTCCTTCAAGAATCTCTCTTATTATGGGTATACCAGTAGCAGAACTTGAAAAGGTTGTGTACTTTGCTGGTTATATAGTTACCTCTGTTTCCGAATCTGAGAAAGCAAGAGTTTTGAAAGATCTTGATTCTGAATTTAAATCGAAGGTAAAGAGTTTTCAAGATGAGAAAGCCAAGGAAGCTCTTAAAGCCTTAGCTCAGCAAGCAAAGAACGATATAGAATCTCTTGTGCCAGGCAGAGTGCTTGATGAGGTTGAGTATCATAGGTTTGGTATGAAGTATTCAACAATATTTGAAGCAGGTATCGGCGCAGAAGCTATATACAACATCTTGAAGTCTATAGATTTGAAGAAGCTTCTTTCTCAAGTTGAAGAGCAGATAGAAAATGCTCCAGCTACAGAATTGGTAAGACTTCATAAAAGAGCTTCAACAATCCAGAGAATGATAGGTTCTGGTATCAGACCAGAGTGGATGTTCCTTACACGCATACCGGTTATACCTCCTGCTATAAGACCAATGGTTCCGTTAGATGGAGGTAGATATGCAACATCAGATGTAAACGATCTTTACCGTCGAGTAATCAATCGAAACAATCGCCTTAAAAAACTCAAGGAGATCAATGCACCGGATGTTATCTTAAGAAACGAAAAAAGAATTCTTCAAGAAGCTGTGGACGCTCTTATAGACAATAGTATAAGACATGGATCTTCTGGTGGAAGCCAAGCTCAAAGAAGACCACTCAAGAGCCTTTCAGATAACCTCAAGGGCAAGAGAGGCCTATTCCGTCAAAATCTTTTGGGCAAGAGAGTAGATTATTCTGGCCGATCGGTGATTGTTGTTGGACCAGATCTCAAGCTTCATCAGTGTGGATTGCCAAAACATATGGCACTTGAGCTCTTTAAACCTTTCGTCATCTCTCAACTACTTAGACGAGAGCTGGCTCACAACATCCCAGGCGCAAGAAGACTCATAGAAGATGCTATACCAGAAGTTTGGGCTATTCTTGAAGAAGTTATAAGTGGTAAGTATGTGCTTTTAAACCGCGCACCAACTCTCCACCGACTTGGTATCCAAGCCTTCCAACCTGTTCTTATTGAGGGTAATGCTATTCAGCTTCACCCCTTGGTCTGTACTGCCTTCAACGCAGACTTCGATGGAGACCAGATGGCAGTTCACGTACCGCTTTCAGATGAAGCTCAAGCAGAGGCTAAACTTATCATGGCTGCAGATAAAAACATTCTCAAGCCTGGTAACGGAGAGCCAGTAGTGACTAACAAGATGCTAGATATTGTTCTTGGTACTTATTGGATGACTCGCATAATTGCACTTGAAAAGGGAGAAAGCAGATACTATTCAAGTCCTAATGCTGCTATTACTGCGCATGATTTCGATGCAGTTAGCTTTAGGGCAAAGATAAAAGTTTTGCCAACAGATTCGGAAAAGTATAAACACTTTGAAGGTAAGATTTTTGAGACATCTGTAGGAAGACTTCTCTTTAACTCTATATTACCTGTTGATTATCCGTTCATTAATCATGAGATGGATAAGAAGAGGATGAGCGAACTTGTCGATGACCTTATTGAAAGATATGGCATTGAGAACCTACCTTCTATTTCTGACAAGATCAAAACTTTCGGATTCAAATATGCCACGGAATCTGGAGTGACATGGGGTCTAGATGATGTAAAGATTCCAGCGAAAAAACCTGAAATCATAAAGAAGGGTCGAGAACAAGTAGCAAAGGTTATAGAGCAGTGGAACGAGGGCCTTCTTTCGGAAAACGAAAGGATACAAAAATCGGTTGAGATCTGGCAATCAATCAAGCAAGAAATTGAATCCCTTATCCCCGGAACTCTCTCAATTAAGGATTCTGTCTACGACATGACTTACTCGGGTGCTAGAGGTTCCTTCGGAAACTTAAACCAAATGGCGGGTATGAAAGGTATCATTGCCAATGTCTCCGGAGAGTCCTTGGAGTTTCCGATCACATCTTGTTATAAGGAAGGTTTGACCCCACTTGAATACTTCATCACTACTCACGGATCAAGGAAGGGTCTTACCGACACCGCGCTTAACACAGCAAAGGCTGGGTATCTTACTAGACGTCTATTTGATGTAGCTCAAGATGAGATAGTGAACATGGAGGATTGTGGTACCAAAGAGGGCATAGTAATAACCAAAAATAGTGCTTCCGGCATACAAATTCCACTATCAAAATCAGTGCGTGGGCGCTTCTTGGTGGAAGATCTCCTAGACGAGTCCGGTAGTGTAATCTTTAAGGCAGGACACTTTATCACCAAAAGTGATGCAGACATAATAGACAAATCTAAGGTTGAAAAAGTTATTGTTAGATCACCAATGGCTTGTGTTTCAGAAGCTGGAGTGTGTGTGAAGTGTTACGGAGCTGATCTTGGAAACAATAAGATAGTAGAGCTTGGCGAAGCTGTGGGTACTGTCGCGGCTCAAGCTATCGGAGAGCCAGGTACACAGCTAACAATGAGAACCTTCCACGCTGGAGGAGTGGCAGCAGCAGGGGGAGATATTACCGCCGGATTACCAAGAGTTGAAGAAATCTTTGAAAAGAGAAAACCAAAGAATCCTGCAGTTATCTCCCATGTCAACGGCACTGTTTCTGAAATCAAAGTATCAGGAAACAACAAGATCATTATCGTCCTCCCTGATGAGTCTGACGTAAAGACAACCAAATCTAAGAAGCTTGATACTGAGTATCTTGTACCACCAAGCAGAAATCTTCTCGTAAAAGTTGGAGCTACTGTAAAGAAAGGAGAGATGCTGACAGACGGATCTGCTGATCTCGACGAACTCTTCAGATATGCTGGTAAGGACGTAACTTCAAAATACATCATTGATGAAGTTTCTAAACTTTATGAACTTCAAGGAGCAGCGGTCTCTCATAAGCATATTGAGCTTATCATTAGACAAATGTTTGCTCGTAGAAGAATAAAGGGTTCTAGTTCCAGTCTATACACCAGAGGCGATATTGTGGAAGTGTCGGCTGTGACAGATCCAGATGTGAAATCAGAAGCGATAATCATGGGTATCACAGAGGTTTCTCTATCTAGAGCCTCATTCCTTTCTGCTGCTTCATTCCAACACACCCCTAGAGTTCTTATCCAAGCTGCTATCCGTGGCGCGGAAGACGAACTTTTGGGTCTAAAAGAAAATGTTATTATTGGAAGGCTTATTCCTGCGGGTACTGGTTTCCCAGATGGTCATAAACAAAAACTCATATGGAAGGAAATGTCGAAGCAATCAAAGAACGATTAGACATTGCTGATGTAATAGGGGGATACATTAAAATAGAAAAAGCGGGAGCGAACTTTAAAGCTAAGTGCCCATTCCACAACGAGAAAACCGCTAGTTTCTTTATCTCCTCTGTTAGGCAAGGTTATTATTGTTTTGGCTGTGGCGCTAAGGGCGACATCTTTAGTTTTGTCGAATCAATGGAGGGAATTGATTTCAGAGGAGCTCTCAAAATCTTGGCAGAAAAAGCCGGTGTAGAACTTAAGTATGAATCTAGAGGAAGTGGGGATGATAAAGAGAAACTCTATAAAGTTCTCGATGAAGCAATGATTTTCTTCGAAAAGGAATTGAGGAAAAATTCTTCAGCACTCAATTATCTGGAATCAAGAGGAGTAAATAGTGAAAGTATAAAGAGCTGGCGTTTAGGTCTGGCCAAAGAAGAGTGGAGATCCTTAAGAGAGCATATGCATTCTTTAGGTTTCCAAGACGAAGTGCTCTTGAAGACTGGTCTTGTGAGACACAGCACCGAAGCTAGAGAGAAAGAACCGTATGACACTTTCCGTGGAAGATTGATCTTTCCTTTGTTTGATCCTCGAGGTCAGGTGATCGCTTTTTCTGGTAGAGCTTTAGCAAAAGATTTGGAGCCAAAATACCTTAATAGTCCCGACACACCACTCTTTACTAAAAGTGAGGTTCTCTATGGTCTAGATAAGGCCAGAGAAGAGATAAGGAAGAAAAATTATGCGGTTCTGGTGGAGGGTCAGCTTGATCTCGTACTTTCTCATCAAGCTGGGGTAAAAAATACTGTGGCTTCTTCTGGTACAGCTTTCACCCAAGCTCATCTTGAGAAACTTAAGAGAATTTCTCCTAGAATAGTTCTAAGTTTTGACGGAGACAACGCGGGTCTTAAGGCTTCGGAGAGGAGTACGATACTCGCACTCTCTCTTGGTATGGAGGTGAAAGTTGCTGTCTTGCCAGAAGATAAGGATCCAGCCGATGTTATAAAGAAAGATCCAGAATCATGGAAGGAGATCTTAAGAAATTCAAAACAATCGGTTGAATTTTTCCTAGAGAGGATTCTTCTTGAGGAGAAGGATAAAAGGAAGGCGGGGAAGCTTATAGAAAGTAAAATTCTTCCACTCCTTACTCTTATAAAAAGTTCTATAGAAAGGTCTCATTTTGTATCTCTTATCTCTAAAAAAACTGGTATCAGAGAGGAGTTGGTGATAGAAGATCTTAGAAGAGCTCAGACACCCAACATCTTTTTGGAAGATAGGAAAGTTGAAGACCTCAAAGAAGTGGTAGAGAAACCTAAGATAAAAGAAAGAGTTGAAGAGGAGTTAAAAACCGTTTTGGAATTACAAAAAGATTTTGAAGAAACTTCTCTCGAGCATGAATCTTTGAAGAAAGAAGAGAGGGTTTTGAAAAAGAGGCTTGAAGAGATAGATTTATTAGAAGAACGGGTGGAACTACAGACAAAAATGTTTAGAGGAGAGGGTGGGGAAGAGCTTATACGGCAGATAGAAAGTTTAGGTCGCAAGATAGATGAGATCAAGAGACAAGTTTAATAAAAAATTGTAGAATAAAATACCAATGGTAAAAAAGAAAAAGACAAAGAAGGCGAAGAAGGTTAGGACAAAACTCTCGACCAAAAAGAGACTCGCCAAAAAGTCAGTCGGAAAATCGAAAATCTCGAAAAGAAAACTCTTGAAGCCAAAGAAGCTTAAGCCTCTATCAAAGAAAGGGCAGGAATTAGAGACAAAGACGAATCATCTTATTGTGAGAGGTAAGGAGAGGGGGTTCATCACTTACGACGAGATACTTAAGGAGTTTCCCAATATCGAGTCGAATATTATTTTCTTAGACGAGTTGTATAAGAAGTTGGAATCTGCCGGAGTTGATGTGCTAGAAGGAGGAGGACTACTCGAGATAACCAATCCAGAAGATGACAAAAAATTCTACTCTAAGTCAGATTCTGCTTACGATTCTATACAGATGTATTTAAAAGAGATCGGTCGGTATCCTCTTATTTCTGGCAATATGGAGAAGGAGCTTGCTAAAAGGATAGAAGATGGAGATGTAGAAGCAAGAAATTTGCTTGCCCAAGCCAATCTCCGTCTCGTGGTATCTATCGCCAAGAAGTATGCCAACCGCTCTCCAGACCTAACCTTACTTGATTTGATTCAAGAAGGAAATTTGGGTTTATACAAAGCAGTGGAGAAGTTTGATAGGACCAAAGGATTTAAATTCTCTACTTATGCTACTTGGTGGATAAGACAAGCTATTACTCGCGCTTTGGCCGATCAGTCCCGCACCATCCGTGTGCCGGTACACATGGTTGAGACAATTGCTAAGTACAAGCAAGTGGTAAGGAGACTCACTCAAGATTTAGGCAGAGAGCCATTACCAGAGGAGACAGCCACAGAGATGAACTTAGATGTAGAGAAGATCTACCAAATAGAGAAGATAGACCAATCAACTGTTTCGCTTGAGAGTCCGGTAGGGGATGAGGGAGATGATGGTAAGAGTAAACTCGGGGACTTCCTAGCGGACGATAAGATACTCTCTCCAGCTGAAGAGTCTTCAAGAAGGATTATATCGGATCAAGTAAAAGAGATACTGAATGATCTTCCTCCAAAGGAAAGGAAGATTTTAGAAATGAGACACGGACTTACTGATGGGTACACTCATACTCTTGAGGAAGTGGGTAAGGTTTTTGGAGTTACTCGAGAGCGTATAAGACAGATTGAGGCTAAGGCACATGAGAAGATCCGTCAGCACGAAAAGATAAATAGACTAAGAGGATACTAAAGAAAAAAAGCGGCTCAATTGAGCCGCCCCTTGTTGAAGGTGAAGTGGAGAACTACGACGCCTGCGATGACGAAGACCATCCCCAAGAGGAAGGAGGCCAAGTCTCCATACTGCATGGTCTCTACGGGTTCGGTGTAGAGCCGAACGCCCTGCATCGAAGCCTTGATTCCCATGAGAAGGCAGAGGATTCCAAAAGAGAATCCAAAAACTTTCCAAAACATACGACCTCCTTGTTTAGTTTGTCTACCATTAATACTAGCATACTGTAGTTTGTTTGTCAAGTACTAAAGTAGATTCTTTAATTTTTTCCATATAGCGTACATGGCGTAAGTGTCTAGTTTGCAGTATTCTTTCAAGTTTTTGATTGATTGCTCTTTCTCCTTTTCTCTGATCTCTTTGGTAACTATTTTGTTCCAAATATCAGCGGCGGCCCCACCTTCTTTTATATTTAGCTCTTTATAAGAGAGTTCTGGCACCAAAACCGGCAATATTTTTTTTATAGAAGAACTTCCTCTAAAATCTTTATGAACATAGTATTGCTTTTTAAAGATATCTTCTAGATCGTAGGTGCGAGCGTTGATATCTTCGAAAAATTTTTTAGATTCTGGGACGCGTTCACCGATTTCCTTGTTTCTATTACATTCAAAACTCTTGTGCCAAACGATGACCGAACCTTTGGG
>CAYGLE010000022.1:0-7723 GCA_964350995.1 uncultured Candidatus Saccharibacteria bacterium | reverse complement strand
GTTCATCACTCGCTCAAAAACTTATAAAAAATTTTATTATCTACCCGAAGATCAAAATAAGAAATTTGGGAGAAATTGGCTGGCTTTATCTTGGCACTCTTTAAAAATGCTTCCAAGTCAAGAAAGAGTCGGCCAAAGTCCTGCTCGGCTCGAAAGAAAACTTTTGGTCCATCTTTGAGCTTAAGAGTGTAAGCTTCGTCGTCTTTGGTCAAGGAATCAGGGATCCAATTTATTTTGGATAAATTATTTAGAAAAGAGGCGTTTCTTGCTATCTCTACTTCAGATAAAAAATAAGTTCGAAGTGGCGAAGATATCTCCGGAACACTCTTATACACCACATACACTCCTTCCGAGAAATTGGCCGCTTCGGAGTACACAAGACCCGTCTTATCTACAAAGAAACATTTCTTCTCCTCACTATCTATACAATATAGCGCTACCGGCTCTCTCTCCACGACACTAACCTCTATAGATTTACTACTAGTAATAGAAAAATTTACTGAAGCTAGTCTTGGGATAGATTCAGACAAAACTTTTCTCAAACTTTCTTTAGGATAGAAAACTATGCTCGACTTGGGAATAATTTTGAGATATTCGCCAGAGATCCCTCCCCACACAAGACTCTCGATTTCCTCTGTTTGAGTAACCTTGTTGCCAGTGATGCTAACTTTTGCTACTAAAAAATTTTCGCTTCTCAATATATATATAGGACTCACCAAAAGAAGAGAGAAAAAAATGGAAAAGATAAAGACCCTAAACTTCCTTCTGAATTCCATTTTTTTATGAAATTCTGGAGACCTAACAGCTCTTCTACTTCCGATTAATTTCATTTTTCCCAAAGTAAGGTATAAGTACTTCAGGGATCTTTATGCTCCCATCGGCTTGTTGGAAATTCTCGATAATCATAATGAGTGGTCGGCCAGATAAAGCAGTGTTATTTAAAGAATGTGCGAACTTGAAAGCACCATCACCATCTTTGTAACGAATTCCCATTCTCCTTGTTTGGAAGTCGTGGAAGTAAGATGCAGAACCAGTCTCTCTATACTTCTTCTCTGAAGGTAGCCAAACTTCGGTGTCGTACTTCTTGACCTGACCTAACCCCAAGTCACCTCCACAATTGACCACTACACGATATGGAAGCTCTAGCGCTTCCGTGAGTTCCTCAACATTCCTCTGTATCTCTTCGTGGAACTTGACCGACTCTTCGTGATTCGCCTCACACAAAATTATTTGTTCAAATTTATAGAACTCATGAACTCTGAGAATCCCTCTTGTATCCTTACCATGACTCCCAGCTTCACGGCGAAAGGCGGAAGAGAAGGATAGATGTTTTATCGGTAAATCTTTTTTATCCAAAACATCGTCCATATAGTAACCCATGCTTGCCACCTCAGCAGTACCAGACAAATACTCTCCATCTTGAGTCTTATATAGGTCCTCCTCTCCTTGAGGTAAGTACCCTGTGCCAAACAATATTTCCCGTTTGAGTAGAGATGGCACGATCATTGGCACATAATCCTTCTTCTTAGCGAAGAAATCCTGTGCAAATCTCCAGAGAGCAAATTGCAGTCTTGCACCATCACCTTTGAGAAAGTATCCTCTAAAACCAGCAACCTTCGCACCTCGTTCCAGATCTAGCATCCCTAAACTCTCCATTAACTCTACGTGACTCTTGGGTTCAAAATCGAACTTGGGTAATTCGCCCCACTTTCTTACTTCTAGGTTCTGCTCATCACTCACACCCTCTGGTACTGAGATGTCGGGCACATTCGGAACTTGGAGCATCAAAACTTGCCACTCTTTCATTATCTCCTTGAGCTTCTCTTCATTAGAAGTTAGCTCTTCCTTCACAAACTTCATCTTCTCTAAAATATTTGCCTTCTCAGGGCCTGAAGCTCTAACGATCTCAAGGCTCGCCTGATTTTGCTCTCCTCGCTTTTCTTCCACCTTCTTTAGGATCTCCTTCCTCCTATCATCTACCTCTATAAGCTTCTCCACATCAAAGTCGATATGTTTCTTCTTGGCAGCTAAAGCTACAAGATCCTTGTTTTCTCTGATGAATTTGATGTCTAGCATTGGTAGAATATTATCACATGATCTTAGACCTTAAAAAAGAGGATTGGCCACGAGAACTTCTTGAAATAAACGACCCTCCAAAGAAGCTTCGTATTTGGGGCAACCCGCCTATGGAGGGTAACAAACTCCTAGCTATTGTAGGCTCTAGGAAATACACATCCTACGGTCAAGAAGTGACCTCCTCTCTTATCCAAGGGCTTTCTGGATACCCTATAACCATAGTCTCTGGGCTTGCTCTTGGTATAGACTCCATCGCCCATCGCTCTGCTTTGCGAGCAGGGCTTCAAACCATAGCCATCCCGGGTTCTGGTTTATCTAAGAAAGTTTTGCACCCTCACTCTCATGTCGGCTTGGCAGAAGAAATAGTTGAAGCGGGTGGAGGACTTCTCTCCGAGTACGACGACGAGATGCCTTCCGGAGCTTGGACCTTCCCAAGAAGAAACAGGATCATGGCAGGCATGTGCCAAGCGGTAGTGGTCATAGAAGCTGAGAAAAAGAGTGGTACCCTCATCACCTCGCGCTTAGCTACCGAATATAATAGAGAGGTGGGTGCTGTGCCTGGACCTATCTCCTCCTCTACTTCCGAAGGTCCTCATATGCTTATAAGACTTGGCGCAGCTCTCATCCGCGACTCAAACGATATACTCGAGCTCTTAGGGCTTAAATCAGAAGGGCATGACACTCTCTTTGACGCTAAAGATCTTAGCCAAGAAGAAAAGATTTTTATAGAAATCCTTGAGACCCCACACGACAGAGATTTGCTTATAAGAAAATCAAAGATGGATATATCCAGTGCCAATGCCACACTCTCGCTTCTAGAAATAAAGGGGCTTATAGAAGAAAAATTGGGAGAAGTAAGAAAAACATTCTAAATATTTTTTGAAATCAAAATTTGCATAAAAAAGATATCCGTAGTATTTGTTAGGTAATGAGGTTAGTCATAGTAGAGTCACCAAGCAAAGCTAAAACAATAGAAAAATATCTGGGTAAGGACTTTAGGGTCGTTGCTTCTGTTGGTCATGTAAGAGATTTACCCAAATCAAATTCTAAAGCTATAGATATCCCAGCTGGATTTATCCCCCACTACGAGATCTCCAAGGGTAAAGAGAAGGTTATAAACGAGATCAAAACCCTTGCCAAAAAAGCAGATGAAATTTTGTTGGCTACAGACCCCGACCGAGAGGGTGAGGCTATAGCTTGGCACATTGCCGAAGCTGTGGGGATCAAAAAAGGTAAGCGCATCGTCTTCCACGAAATAACCAAAGAAGCTATAGAGGAAGCTTTAGAGAACCCGAGAGAAATTGACGCAAACTTGAAGGAGGCTCAAGAGGCTCGTCGGGTACTTGACCGTTTGGTGGGTTACGACCTCTCTGGCATCATCTGGAAGAAGGTTCGTTACGGTCTCTCTGCTGGTAGAGTACAATCTCCAGCTCTACGCATCATAGTAGAGCGTGAGCGAGAGATCCGTGCTTTCGTCCCAGAAACTTTTTGGAAAATTTTTGCCCTGCTTAACCCCGCCAAGGCGGGGCAAGCCCTAAACTTCGAGTGTTCGATAGAACCAAGAGATAAAAAAGAAGTTGAGAAGATATTGGAAGTTGGAGAAAAAGAAAGCTGGAAAATTTTAGATATTAAAGAAACGGAGATGAAACGTTCTCCTAAACCTCCTTTTATCACCTCCACCCTCCAACAGTCAGCCTCTTCTCGTTTAGGCTTCTCTCCATCACGCACAATGCAGGCAGCACAAAAACTCTATGAAGCTGGGCACATCACCTATATGCGTACCGACTCCACCAATCTTGGCACCTTTGCTAAAAGTGAGATCGAAAGGGTGGTCAAGAAAAAGTTCGGCGATAAATATTTCGAACCACACTTCTTTGCTAAAAAATCCAAAAACGCTCAAGAAGCACACGAAGCAATACGCCCAACTCATATGGATATAGAGAACGCTGGCGCCACAGATGAGCAGAAGAGGCTCTACAAACTTATCTGGTCAAGAACCCTAGCCACACAAATGAAAGACGCACTTATCATGCGCACTAAAGTTGTAGCCAACATTGGATCTGCTTCTATCCCCGACTTTTGGTTGAATGGTTCTAGAATATTGTTTGATGGATGGACAAAGGTTGACCCACACTCCGCCGGAGAAGATGTGGTCCTACCGACTCTTAATATTGGCGAGGAACTCAAGCTTGAAAAAATATATTCAGAAGAAAAACAAACCGAACCACTTGGAAGATACTCCGAAGCCGGACTCATCAAAGAACTTGAAAAAAGAGGTATCGGCCGACCGTCAACTTACGCTTCTATCATTAAAACTATTGTTGACAGAGGTTATGTGGAGAAAATTCAAAAAGCTCTGAAGCCCACAGACACTGGAGAGGTGGTCTCTGGGTTTTTGGAAAAAAATTTTGATAAATACATCAGCGACACATTCACCGCAGAGATGGAAGATGAGTTGGACGATATCGCTTTAGGTAAACGCACATACAAAAAAACTCTTTCAGACTTCTACACCCCCTTCTCCAAAGAAGTGAAGAGTAAAGAAAAGCTCGCTAAGGCTACCGACCTTGGTGATGCTCCAAAGGAATTTAGATGCCCTATTTGTGGAGGTGACATGATGGTGAAGCTCGGACGTGGTGGACGCTTCCTCTCTTGCTCTCGCTTCCCCGACTGTACTGGAGCCTTGACTATAAATGGAGAGGAGATCAAAGCCGACACTCCCATAGGCACAAACAAAGAATCGGGCTTGTCGATCTATGTAAAGACAGGACGCTTTGGTCCTTATGTGCAAGAAGGAGAAGATGACAAAAAGAAAAAGATCAAAGCACGTAAGGCAAGTATTCCAAAAAACAAAAACCTTTCTGAAGTAACAGTCGAAGATGCACTTACCTACCTCTCCCTACCAAGAGTCTTGGGAGAAGATCCAAAAACTGGAGAGAAGATCACTGCAAGTATTGGACGCTTCGGTCCATACATCGTACTTGAAAAAGACTTCCGCTCTCTTAAGATAGATGATGTCTACACCATTACTCTAGAAAGAGCACTGGAGATACTGAAGGAACCAAAGAAAACCAGAGGCTTCAAAAAAAATCAGAATAGAACCTAAATAAAAAAGGGCCCCACAAAAATCTGTGGGGCCAAGTCTTAGAATCGAGAACTGAGTTATCTGCCTGCGCAGACAGACGACTTAGCAAACATGAACCCATGGTTACGAGACCATCTGTCACCAATCCTCCTGTCACCATATGTGCTCATCCAGCAACCATACATGCTACGGAACACACGAATGAAATCCGGACTACCACCAGAGACAGAGATGGGTTCGTGCATTGCGACGATCCACCACAGACCCATAGCTTCGATCTCCTTGTCCGTTAACCTCTCACAGATGAGACAGATAAGTTCAGCGTTCGGCCTCGAGAGCTTTCGCCTGTCGGCCTCGGCGAAAATTTCCCTCGTGACCCGGTTTTGGTCATCAAAGAGTACACCCTTGAGAATAGCGACTTCGGTCGTCACACCAGAGGTCGGTCTGAAGTCAGGGCTTCGGAGCACCCGCTTAACGTCGACTCCGATGTTGGAACCTTTGCTTTCCAGACGACTGATCCAAGTTTCACCCTCCGTGCCGTCACTCTCAACTGAGAAGTGAATGACACCATCTTCCTCGTACCACGAGCGGATTGGCTCAACTATGCTCATGATTTTGTCCCCTAGACTAAAAAGAACTTCACCTACTATATAGTAGGCACCTAAACATTCTGTTTGTCAACAGATGGTTGTAAAAAGTTAAACGAAATATATTAAATAGAAAAGTTTTTGATGGAGTAGAGGTCTTCATCAGGAGTTGCTTCCATCGCCTCTTTGCTACCCTCTTCCATCACAAGTTTCTCTTCTTCTGTTGGAGGAGGAATGTCTTCGGTAGAAGTATTCATTTGAGCCAAAACCTCTCTACCCATAGGAGAAGCTGAAATTTTTTCCAAGAGAGAAACAAGATCATCTTTGGAAAAGAAGTCTATAGTAAGTTTAGCTCCTTCATCCTTCTTCTCAATACGGACTCTGGTACCTAGAGTCTCCTTAAACTTATCCTCCAAGTCCACCAAGTCTGGGTCCATAAGTTTCCTCGCCTTCTCAAAAGCAATACGTCTGGCAATACCTTCGGCATCGCGAACATTTATTTTTTTAAACATTATCTCTTTGAAGAGAGTCAACTGCTCTTCAGGCTTATCGACAAGCATCATGAGAGGTCTTGTGTGACCTTCGGTAATCTTGCCTTGAGCTAAGGCTTCCAAGATCTCTTCTGGAAGCATGAGGATACGAAGAGTGTTGGATACATACTCTCTACTCTTCCCCACCTTCTTGCCGATATCAGCGTGTTTGAAACCAAATTCTTTAGCCAATTTTTCAAAAGCTTTGGCTCTGTCTACTGGATTCAAATCCTCTCTTTGGATGTTCTCTATAATAGCGAGTTCAAGCTTCATCAAGTCCGTCTCCTCACCATTTCTCACTTGAGCCGGTACTTGGGAAAGACCTGCGAGTCTAGCTGCTCTCAAACGCCTCTCCCCCGCTATAAGCTCGTACTCTGTAGCCAAACCTCCATCTGGCTTCTCTACCTCCTTGCGAGTGACGACGAGAGCTTGGAGTACACCATATTGTTTTATAGAATCTGCCAAACTCTTGAGAGCTAGTTCGTCAAACTCTCGTCTTGGTTGATAAGGGTTGGGATGTATCTTATCTACCTCAATCCAAAAAATTGCATCATTATAGATCGGCGCCATGGCTAGATTTTAACACCAAACTATCGTAGATTGTAGTTCATAAGCCGGAGTGGCGGAATGGTAGACGCGCACGACTCAAAATCGTGTCTCGCAAGGGGTGGAGGTTCGAGTCCTCTCTCCGGCACAAAATGAAATCCAAGGTTTTGGTTATCGTTGGTCCAACCGCTTCGGGTAAGAGTAACTTTGCTGTTAAGCTGGCTAAGAAGTTTAATGGGGAGATTATCTCTGCCGACTCAAGACAAGTCTATAAAGGCTTAGATATTGGTAGTGGTAAGATCACGAAAAAAGAAATGCGCGGAATACCACACCATCTACTTGATGTTGCAAATATTAAAAAACAATTTTCTGTAGCTGAATACAAAGAACTTGCGTTAAAAAAAATAGAAGAGATCTTGAGTAGAAACAAATTGCCGATCATGGTTGGTGGTACAGGCTTCTATATCGATGTACTAACAACAAGCTTGCCAGAAGTTTCTCCTAACCAGAAGTTGAGAAAAAAACTTTCTGACAAATCTCCTGAAGAATTATTCAAATTACTCAAAAGCAAAGATAAAAAACGTGCTAAAAGTATTGACTCAAAAAACAAAGTTAGACTTATCCGCGCCCTAGAGATAGTCGAAGCGCTCGGCAAGGTACCAAGGGTAAAAAAAGAAAATCAAAAATACGATTTTATTTACTTTGGTCTTAACCCAAAAGATTTAGAGAAAAGAATCTATAAAAGATTAATAAAAAGAATGCCAAGCATGATACAAGAAGTCAGAAATTTGAAAAACAAAGGGATCTCTTGGAAGCGTTTTGAGAGCTTAGGTCTTGAGTATAGATATGTATCTAGATATATAAAGGGTGAGATGATAAAAAAAGAGATGGAAGAAGCC
>CAYGLE010000021.1:0-7988 GCA_964350995.1 uncultured Candidatus Saccharibacteria bacterium | reverse complement strand
TCATCGAACTCTTGGTGGTTATAGCCATCATTGGTATCTTGAGTTCAGTTGTGCTAGTTTCCTTGAATACCGCTAGAGGAAAGAGTGCTAACGCTAAGATAAAAGCCCAGTTTGCCAATGTAAGATCAGCAGCCGAGACATACTATGACAACAATAATAGTAGTTATAATGGTCTAGCTGGAGATATAACAGGAGATTGTACTACGATAGACAGCATGTTTACTGATACTGTTTCCAATATGGCAATGTTTAGTGACCCAACAAATTATCCGGGTAGCCCGACGTTAACTTGTTATTCAGTAGCGGATGCTTACGCAATGTCTGTACCCCTATTTACTCCTGAAGCAAGCTCAACTGATTGGTGTGTAGATTCCACAGGGGTTTCAACCGGTAGAGCTGGAGCCATCACTGGAACCTCTTGTTAGTTGCTACATATGCATTCCTCTTTGTGCTCGGGGTCATTGTTGGGAGTTTTCTCAATGTCTTAGGTTTAAGATTTAGGAGTGGTTTGGGGTTTGGGGGGAGGTCTTTCTGTCCTTCATGCGGTAAGACACTTTCTGTCTTTGAGTTGATACCGATACTTAGCTTTCTCTTGCTCAAGGGTAAGTGTAAGAGTTGTAAGACGAAGATATCTATCCAATATCCTCTTGTGGAGCTATGGACCGGCCTTCTTTTTGTTTCCTTGTACCATATACTCGGATCAACTATTCAGTATCTGCTTTTTGTTTTGGTTTTCTGTGTTTACACTGTTATCTTGATCTATGACCTTAGACACAAGATCATCCCTGATTCTCTGGTTTACATCTCAATCTCATTAGCTTTAATCTCTCGTTTTTTGGCTGGTGGTAGTGCTATTGACTGGCTTATAGGACCAATATTGTTTTCTTTGTTTGGTTTTGGCTGGCTTATATCAAAAGGAAGAGCTCTTGGTTTTGGAGATGCCAAACTCTCCTTATCTATCGGACTTCTTCTTGGTGGCGCTTTGGGTATCTCGGCAATTGTCTTAGCTTTTTGGATAGGAGCGGCTGTATCTATAACCCTGATGCTCTTTTCTCGAAAAGGCATTACAATGAAGAGTGAGATTCCCTTTGCACCATTTCTTATTTTAGGCGCTTGGGCCTCTCTATTCTTTGGACTCGATCTCTTCCATGTCTACTCATTCTTCAACTAGAGGGTTTACGGTGATGGAACTTATGGTCTCCTTGGCCATCATGGTGACGATAAGCACCGTGGTAGCGCTAAATCAGCGCCAATTTGGCGCTGGGGCTGCTCTTAGGAATATTGTAAATAACCTTAGTCTATCTTTAAGACAGGCTCAAATCTACGGTATCTCGGTCAAAGAATATTCTTCAAGTTCCTACCAGGCTTATACGACCACTAGTTTCAACGCTGGGTACGGGGTTCACTTCAACATCAATCCTTCTCCATCTGGAGACAATACAGCTTATATTTTCTTTTCGGATAGGGTGAGATTAGTTGGTTCTGTTACCATACCACCTAATGGTATGTATGGTAGTGGTATCAGTTGTCCACCTGCCGGCACAGGTAATCCTCCTTCAGAATGTTTGGAGAAGGTTGTTTTATCAATGGGACACACCATAAGCGCACTTTGTACCATAAGAAGCGGGACGGAAGATTGTGGCAACACCAGTCTCGATATTAGTTTCAAAAGACCGGCAGTAGAAGCAAGAATTATTTTTAATGGAGATGATATTGGGTCTGCTGGGCTAAGTGTGGCTTGCGCAGAAGTCTCTTCCTCGGATGGTAAAAAGAACTCTGTAGTTATATATACTACAGGTCAGATATCTGTCCGTGGTTTAGCTTGCACCGATGCAATATGAAAAAGGTATTAACTAAAAACAAAGAACATGGGTTTACTCTAATTGAGATAATGACGGCAGTTTCTATATTTGCTATTGTCGCCACCATTTCTATGGGCTCTATCCTCACTGTTTTTGATGTAAACAGGAAGTCTGAATCAATAAAATCTGTGATGGATAACCTCAATCTTGCTATTGAGAGTATGGCTAGGGAGATACGCTTCGGTACGTATTATAGTTGCAATCCTACTCTACCAACCTTATTACCTCCTTCAAAACAAAATTGTTCTTCCGGTGCTGAGTCTATGGCATTTTTGAGCAATGACCAAACTCAATCGATTGTGTACAGGAAGTTTGGTACGACAATAGAGAAATCTAAAGATGCTGGAAGTACCTTTGTACCCGTGACAGCTCCAGAGATCGTAATCAATGATCTTAAGTTTTTCGTTTTAGGAGCTCTACCTTCTTCTTCGGAATCTGGTAATCCACAACAACCCAAGGTTCTTATGAAAATAAAGGGTACTGCCGGCACCAAGGATGGTACGAAGTCGGAGTTTACTGTACAAACTCTAGTATCTCAAAGACAATTAGATAGATAGAAAAATGATCAACCAAAAAATTCAAGTACAACAAAAAGGGTTCACTCTAGTAGAGACACTTGTTGCTATCTCTATATTGGTCTTGGGAGTCACAGGAGCCTTCTCGGCGGCTCACAACGGGTTGGTTTCTTCAATGTATTCGAAGGATCAGATAACCGCCTTTTATCTTGCGCAAGAAGGTATAGAGCAAGTACGAAACCTTAGAGATAAAAACGGTCTGACTGGAGCAAACTGGCTCTCCGGTGTTGCCAACTCTGGCGATCCTTGCGAAGTAGGTTTCCTTTGTTATACAGATGCCTTAAATTCGACCACTCCACTTATCAGGTGTTCTGGCACTTGCCCAAATTTGAGGCTCAATAACAACGGTTTCTATTCTTATGATAGTGGAAGTGATACAAAATTTAGGAGAGAGATACTTATAACAACTATTGTGGCTGGAAGGGAGGTGCTTGTAGAATCAACAGTGTATTGGTCTAGAGGTCTTTTGGTCAATAAGGAGTTCACCGCAAGCGAATATTTATTCAACTGGCAATGAAACAAAAAGGCTTCACACTTTTCATAGCGATCGTCATTACCGCCACTTTACTTTTGGTTTCTACGGGTGTTATCTCTATTGCGGTTAAAGAGGCTTTCCTCACCACAGCCAATAGGCATTCTCAAGAGGCCTTCTATGCAGCGGATACTGGTATAGAGTGTGTTCTGTATTGGGATCTTAAGAATCCAAGTGGTATAAGTGCCTTTGCCACTTCGACGACAGCAAACATTTCCTGTAACAACCAGAGTTTTACCGTAGGTGGGGCAACGGGCGAATCTAGATTCACCCTAACATTTTCTCCGGCTAAATATTGTACAGAACTACTTGTTATAAGGAGAAGAGCTCAGCCAAATTTAACCCCTCCTATCAAGAGTACAACCATAGAATCTTTTGGATATAATGATTGTGATTTGAATAATCCACGCAGAGTCCAACGCGCTCTCAGGGTTACATATTAAAAATGGATATACCAAAGGAAGTCAGAGAGAGGGTCGATAAGCTTCGATCGGCGATAGATAAGTATCGTCATGATTTTCATGTGAGAAACATTGAGAGCATTTCTCCAGAAGCTTTAGACTCTCTCAAGGATGAGTTGGTCAAGCTTGAGGAGAAGTATCCAGCTCTCGTGACCCTCGACTCTCCAACACAAAGAGTGGCAGGGAAACCGAGTGATGGATTTAAAAAGATAAGACACAAGGTTAGACAGTGGTCCTTCAACGACGCTTTTTCAGAGGAGGATATAAAAGAGTTTGATCACAGAGTTAGAAGATTTTACAAGACAGAAACAGGAGAAGATCTTGAGCCGGTGTATGCATGCGAACTTAAAATAGATGGTTCACATCTAGTTCTTGAATATGAAAATGGCTTGCTCAAGTCTGGAGCGACTAGAGGAGACGGTAGAGTCGGAGATGATATCACCGAAAACGTTAAGACCATTGAGTCTATCCCACTTCGTTTGAAGCAAAATGTATCGGTGATTGTGGAAGGAGAGGTTTATATGTCGAAGATTCGTTTTGAAGAAATAAATAAAGAGCAAAAAATAAAAAGGGAGAAAGAGTTTGCCAACGAAAGAAACATAGTGGCTGGGACAATGAGACAGCTCGACCCTAAACTTGTAGCCAAGAGAGGGCTATCCACCTTCATCTACGATCTTTCCTTTGGTGAATATCAGCCTAAAGACCAAGAGGACGAACTAAAGTATCTAGATGAGCTAGGTTTTAGGGTGAACAAGCACCACAAAGTAGCAAAAAATATTGGCGATGTCATAGCCTATTGGAAGGAGTGGTCCAAGAAGAAAGAAAAGGAAGACTATCTTATCGATGGTGTGGTTATAAAACTAAACGACAGAAGAGCTCAAGAAATTCTTGGATATACAGGTAAGGCACCAAGGTGGGGTATTGCCTTTAAGTTTGAAGCAGAGCAAGTGACGACGGTGGTGGAGGATATAACACTACAAATTGGTCGCACAGGTGTCCTTACTCCAGTGGCAAACTTGCGACCTGTTAGAGTGGCCGGCTCCACAGTTTCTAGAGCAACACTTCACAATGAAGATGAGATCAAAAGGCTTGATGTAAGAATAGGAGATACAGTTGTTATCCAAAAGGCGGGAGATGTTATCCCAGATGTGGTGAGGGTGATAAAGGAGCTTAGACCCAAAAATGCTAGAGCTTTTAAGTTTCCAACTCACTTTCCACTTTGTGGAGGAGATGGTCTCATAGAGCGTATCCCCGGACAGGTTGCTTATAGATGTGTGGCTAAGAATTCTTTTTCCCAACAAAGGAGGAAGCTTGCTCATTTTACTAACAAGCACGCTTTTGATATCGCTGGATTTGGTCAAAAAACTGTGGACCAGCTTCTTGAACTTGGTATTATCTCAACTTTTGAAGATATTTTTAGGATCAAGAAAGGAGATCTAGAAGAGTTACCAAGATGGGCGGAGGTTTCTATTCAAAAGCTTTTAGAATCTATCGATAAAGCAAGAAGAGTTACCCTTGATCGGTTTATAATCTCTCTTTCCATTCCTCAAGTTGGAGAAGAGACAGCTAGAGATCTTGCCAAACATTTCAAAACAGTAGAAAAATTTGAAATGTCGAGTGAAGAAGAATTAACTAAGATAAATGGGGTTGGACCCATCGTAGCTAAAGAGGTGGTCGAGTGGTTCAAAGACAAAGAAAACAAAAAGATTTACAGGAACCTTTTGAAGGAAGTGGTGGTAGAGAAATTAAAGGTAGAAGATGGGGGGAAGTTTTTTGGTAAAACCTTTGTACTTACCGGCACTCTCCCAACTCTATCAAGAGACGAGGTATCAGAAAAGATAAGGAAGGCGGGTGGGAAGACATCTGGCTCGGTATCCAAGAAGACGGACTTTGTCCTGGCGGGAGAGAATGCGGGGGAAAAATTGGAAAATGCCAAAGAACTTGGAGTTAAGGTGATATCTGAAGAAGAATTCCTAAATATGCTAGGATAGCTCTATGAATAAAGATGAGGTTCTAAGACTTGCGAAATTGGCGAGGATTGATATACAGGATGAGGAAGCAGAATCTCTTTCTCATGAATTTGGGGCAATATTGAACTATTTTAGCGAGATCAAAAGTGCCAAAATCCAAGATCTTGATATTTCCGGATCTGATCTGGTTATTAAGAATGTGTTGCGTGAGGACAAAGACCCTCACGAATCTGGCATCTTTACCGAAAAACTCATGGCCGAAGTTCCAAGTAAAGATTCAAATTTTGTTAAGGTGAAGAAGATACTCTCATGATAGATATTTCTTCTCTAACCATTGTCTCGGCTCGTGAAGCTCTTAAGAAAGGAGAGTTTTCCGCCAAAGAGCTGACCGAAGCAACACTCAAAACAATAAAAGAGAAGGATCCACAGATCCATGCCTTCCTAGAAGTTTTTGATGATGCAATTTCTCAAGCCGAAGAAGCTGATAGAAGGATAAAGAGCGGAGAAGACCTACCACTTCTTGGTATTCCTCTAGCTATTAAAGACAATATCCTCTTCTCAAATCACAAAGCAAGTGCTGGCTCAAAAATATTGGAAAACCATGTTGCAACCTATGATTCCACTGTGGTGAGGAAGCTTAAAGAGGCTGGAGCAATCATTATCGGTAGGACAAACTGCGATGAGTTTGCTATGGGTTCTTCCACGGAGAATTCTGCTTATGGTGTGACGAGAAATCCTATTGATCTAGAGAGAGTTCCAGGAGGATCTTCTGGTGGGTCGGCTGCCTCTGTGGCTTCTGGTATGGTCTTAGCTTCTTTGGGTTCAGATACAGGTGGATCTATCAGGCAACCCGCATCACTTACAGGGATAGTCGGGTTCAAGCCTACTTATGGTCGTATCTCTCGCTCTGGACTTATCGCTATGGCGAGTTCCTTGGATCAAATTGGCCCATTCACCAAAACAGTAGAAGATACAGAAATTTTGTATGATGCAATTAAAGGTAAAGACACTCTAGATAGTACGACTATAAACGAGGATACATATAAGACAAGGAAGAGTAAAAAGGTGATAGGGGTGCCGAGAGCTTTTTTTGGTGATGCTATTGATCCAGTCGTGATGAAAAATTTTGAAGAAACCTTGAAGAAGTTTGAATCTCTAGGTTTCAAGATAAAAGATGTAGAGCTTCCACACCTCAAATATTCTTTGGCTGTTTACTATATATTGATGCCGGCAGAGGTCTCATCGAACCTTGCTCGCTTTGATGGAGTAAGGTTTGGACTTCATGTTGATGGGCGAGACTCTATAGATGATTACTTTAAGACAAGAGGGAAGGGTTTTGGTCGGGAAGTAAGAAGGAGGATTATTTTGGGTACCTATGTGCTTTCTTCCGGATACTACGATGCGTATTATGGGCGGGCTCAAAAAGTGAGGAGTCTTATAAGAGAAGAGTTGAGGAAAGTTTTTGAGGAAGTTGATTTTATCCTCACTCCCACATCGCCTGTCCCAGCATTCAAATTCGGGGAGAAGTCGGACCCCTTGTCGATGTATTTAGCCGATATATTTACCGTGCCGAGCAACATTGCTGGTTGTCCATCGATGTCTATACCCTCAGGATTTTCTGGCAAACTACCACTAGGGGTACTTCTAACTTCTGACCTTGGCAACGAAGAAGTGCTCTTTGAAGCTGGAAAGGATTTTGAAAGACTAAAAAGCTGATAAGCTATCTATATGGCAGATAAAAAAGATTCTCCCTCCAAAGATTTATATGTAGAAGTGGGTTTCATCCTTCTAGTAATTGGTTCCATTTGGTTTCTTTGGTCAATGATATTGAATTATCTTGCTGCTCAGTCTCGTTTCGGTTCTGTGGGCGCGGTTTTAGAAGCTCTTTGGCATTGGGCAAGAGAACATCTTTACCCAGTATTGATTGTACTATCTATCGTCTTCACCATACTCATGATCGTCGGGATCTTCGTAAACTACAGAAAAATCTTAGCTCTGAACAAAGAAGAAGCCAAGATATACAGGTTACCCAAAACAGAAGACATTGGTGATCTAGTACTATCAAAAAAGAATGAGAGATGGGATAAGGTCTCCGCTCATATAAACTCAACCAATCCTGCTGATTGGCGACTGGCTATCATAGAAGCAGACTTGATCTTGGATGAGATGCTTCGTGTACAAGGATACACCGGTGACTCAATAGGGGATATGCTCAAAGCGGTTGAACGCTCTGATATGCTTACTATTGACCACGCTTGGGAAGCGCATAAGATAAGGAACGAAGTGGTTCACTCCGGTTCCGAATATCAATTGACCGAAAGAGAGGCAAAACGCATCATCTCTCTCTACGAGTCTGTTTTTAGAGAGTTTGAGATGATTTAGATTCTTTAAGTGTTGCGGGGCTAGGATTTGCACCTAGGGCTGAAGGTTATGAGCCTTCCGAGATACTGCTTCTCTACCCCGCTAAGGAGCTTATTATACTGAAAGAACCTGACAAAATCAATAAAAACTAGTATAGTAATGTCCATCTTCATTTGTCGGCGTAGCTCAGTTGGTTAGAGCGTGGGACTCATAAGCCCAAGGTCGGA
>CAYGLE010000020.1:0-8133 GCA_964350995.1 uncultured Candidatus Saccharibacteria bacterium | reverse complement strand
GAAGACTCAAAACTCTCAGACCATGGAGCTTTTGAAGGCTCATTTGAGCCCAAATCCAAGCTCTGCTAAGACCATAGAGCTAGCGGTTGTAGACAATAGCGCTCTGGAGGCTGACATGTCTGGTTCTAGCACTTATGCCGATTTTGGAGTGTCTGGATCTGGGCAGATCTCTACCTATGTTGTGAGAGAGGGAGATACCTTATCTCTCATATCTAAAATGTTTAATGTGTCGGTGAATACTATTGCTTGGGCAAACGATATAAAGGGTGGTCGGATAACTCCTGGGCAAAACCTTGTCATCCTTCCGATCTCTGGTGTGAAGCATGCTGTAGCTAAAGGCGACACCATCCAGTCTATTGCTAAAAAATATAAGGCCGATGTGGACGATATCCTTTCCTATAACAATCTAACGATCAACTCAAAACTCGCTTTGGGTGATGAGGTCATTATCCCCGATGGAGAGATAGCTTCGGTCGTCTACTCACCCATTTACGGTAGTTCGAGCGGTTCTGTTGGTTCGGGTTATTTTGCAAGACCACTTCAGGGAGGAAGAAAGACACAAGGACTTCATGGTCACAACGGTATAGATTTTGGTGCGCCAATAGGCACTCCAGTACTTGCAGCAGCTGATGGTACGGTTATCATTGCACGTGGTAGTGGCTACAACGGAGGCTATGGTTTGTACGTGGTTGTGAACCATTCAAACGGTACACAAACTCTCTACGGGCATCTTTCCATGGTTAACACAGGTGTTGGAGAATCTGTCAGAAAAGGTCAGATTATTGGTAAGGTAGGAAACACCGGTAGATCAACCGGCTCTCACCTCCACTTCGAAGTTCGTGGCGCAAGGAATCCGTTCTAGATTTACATATCAAATTTTTTAGGACGGTATTCTACAGCTTCTAAAATATGCTGACGAAGAATTTCTTCCGAATTCTCTAGATCAGCAATCGTTCGAGCAACTTTGACCATCCTATGATAAACGCGTGGTGAGAAGCCGAGTCTCTCGGCGGCCATGTTGAGAGTTTGTCTAGCTTCATTATCTAAGGGAACAAAATTTATGATATCTCTTGCGCTCATATCAGAATTTTTTGAAATTTTCTGATCTTTTTTTGAAAATCTTTCTCTCTGCTTTTCTCTTGCTTGAAAAACTTTTTTTCTAAATATCTCACTTTTATCCCCCTCCCCACCCGAAGATAATTCGTGAGGCATGATGCGGTCAACTTCTAACCAGATGTCTATGCGATCTATTATTGGTCCAGACATTTTTCTCCTGTATCTTTGGAGAGCACTTGGCGTGCAGATACATTGCTTACCCTTGAATCCAAAGTTTCCGCATGGACACGGGTTCATGGCTGCAACAAGGATGACGTCGGCTGGGAAGCGGGCTGTACCCTTAGCTCTAGCAACAGATATTATTTTATCTTCAAGAGGCTGACGTAGACTCTCTAGTACTCGTCTTTCAAACTCTGGAAACTCATCCATAAACAAAACTCCTCTGTGGGCCAAAGTTATCTCACCTGGTTTTGGGGTTGCTCCACCTCCAACAAGTGATACATACGAACTTGTATGATGCGGCGATCTAAAAGGTGGCTCTGTCACAAAACCATCGAGTATCCCAGCTACCGAGTATATAGATGTGGCTTCAAGGGCTTCGTCGAAGGACAACTCTGGCAAAATACCTGCAAAAGCTTTGGCGAGCATTGTCTTCCCTGTTCCTGGAGGTCCATACATTGCTACATTGTGTCCTCCAGATGCTGCGATGAGTAAGCCTCTTTTAGCTCTCTCCTGACCTTTGATATCGGAGAAGTCGGTTGATACTTTACTATCTTTTTTTGAAAGTTTTGTTTTTGAAGTTTTTACTAAAAGTTTTTCCCCAGAGAGATGGGCTAAAAGTTCTTTTAAGCTACTTATACCGAAGACGTCTAAGCCCTCTATAAGTGCCGCTTCTTTAGCATTGTCTTTAGGAACATATATTTCTTTGAAGTTATCTTCTTTGGCAAATTTGGCCACAGGTAGAACCCCGCGAATACTTCGAAGTGTTCCATCTAGAGAGAGCTCGCCTAAGAAAAGTTTATCTTTAGTATTGAAAGAAATTTCTTCAGAAGCAATGAGGTAAGAAAGCGCGATAGCGAGGTCGAAGGCTGGACCCTGTTTTTCTAAAGCTGCTGGGGCGAGAGAGACAACGATTTTATGATTTTTTTGTTTAGGACTTGTAAGACCAGAATTTTTGATAGCAGCACTGACCCTATCTCTTGCCTCCTCAACAGCTTGGTCTGGGAGCCCAATGATTGAAAAAGCATAGAGACCTCTCGATAGATCTGTTTCTACTTCTACACTATAGACTGAAAGTAAGTTGGTTTGAGCGCTGATGACCTTTGAGACAGACATCTCTCAATTTTACATTAATCTAAGTACTAGAGACTATTTATATGTGTCTTGCAGGTTCTGGAGGCTGGGTTGGCTTCTAGTCTGTCTGCTTCTATGTCTTTGCCACAGATTTCGCACTTACCATAAGTATTATTCTCTAATTTATCTATTGCTCTAGCGACATCCTGGAGTCTTCCTTCTAGAGAGTTTGTAATTGCAATATTTTCCTCATAATCTTCGATAGAGTCGGCGGCTACGTTTTCGTCCGCTTCAGGAGAACTATCTTGAACTCCAGATGTGGCATCCCAATTATTTGGGTTGTTGGGATCTTTAATAGCTATTTTAGATAGCTCTCCCTCAAGCTTCTTCTTTTCTTCTATTAATTTAGTTTCTATATCTTTTTTATCCATATGGGCATTGTACCAGAGTAAGCGATCCTCTTCTACTTCACAACTATCTCGACAACTTCTCCGATTGGAGGCGGTTTATGATGGTGCGGAAGGAGCTTTCGTTGTCTGTAATGATGAGCTTTGCGTTATCAAAGAATCCATAAATTAGGACAATCTCTCCAGATGAGCTTCTAAGTATCCTTGTGTCATGGTTTTGGATTGTTTTGTCTTCAAACTCGGCTAGAGTGTGAGTGCTGGATACAACTTCTTGAGTTGCAAACAACGGTAAGATATCTTCCACCATTTTCGCTTCCCAATCAAGCATGCCTGGGAAGGCGTTTTCAAATGAGTCGAGTTCTATGATGATGAAAACGTGACCAAGGTTACCGCCCAAAATACCGAGCATAAACAGGTCTCCGAAAGCCCTAACCAAAGGATTAGGTGCTTTTACATTTAGCCGAGTGAGGAAATCTTCAGTCGACAGAAGCTCGGATGCATCTCCAGCATCTCTTCTCATTTCAATTTGTTCTATAGACGCTTCCTCCCTGCTCTCTCTTCTAGCTTCTCCGATAAGACCTAGGATGGCTTGTCTACCCAACACAGAAGCATCTATGTTTTTTATCGTGAGAGTGTTGATGAATTGATTTGCCGGAGTTTCGATATAAGGTAGTACAGTTTTTTCGTTGTATGTTGTCCATGCAAAGTAGGCGCCATATCCACCACCAGAGACCAAAATAATTGTAAGAAGCGACATTACCAAAGGCTTCCACTCGAATCCTTGCCCACTTCCCATTGCTTCGGGAGCGAGGGTCCCTATTGCCTCTCTCTTTTTCTCTTCAGCTCTTTGGATAGATACGAGAGACTCGTTTTGCTTCTTTATAGCCTCTGCTACGTCACCCTCAAAGGTGCGTATTTGTTTTAGAGGGCTTGGGTTTGGTGCGGATGGAGTGGCGGGTTGGGGGATTTGGTTTGTTTGAGTTGGCGTTTCTGGATCCATTATTCTATTTTACCTCACCTATTATAAATTATTGTGTATCACGAGACTGGCTAGTTTTTTTGAAGCTACGCTTGTCGTCAAACCCGAGAAGATATTTTTTTGGATTTGAATCAAGGTCTAAGAAGTCGTCAGCCGCTTCTATCAATTTTGACGATGAAGATTTGCCGAAAGAAACCACTTCCACTTGGGTGCCGTGTGTTTGCTTCAAGTACTCTATAAGAGAGACAAAGTCTCCATCGCCAGAAGCAATGATAATAGTGTCTAATCTGTTGGCAAGCCTCACTGCATCCATAGCAAGGTCGATATCCCAATTGGCTTTCTTGGCACCTCCTAGGAAAACTTGAAGAGGTTTGGTCCTAGTCTCTATACCAACCTTACCTAGTGCGTCGAAGAAAGCCTTCTCTCCTCCCTCAGTGGTTGCTACGTAGGCGATGGCGCGTACGAGTACTCGACCGTCTAAAGCGTCTTTGATGATTGCTCCGAAATTGGTTTTAGCGTGGTAAAGATTTTTTGCTGAGTGATAAAGATTTTGAGTGTCGATAAAGATACCAACTCTCTGGGCTTTGTGTTTTATAACTGTCATTCTATTTATTTTCCGACTAATGTCGGTGAATCTATTTATTAAATAATAGATTTCGAAGACCTACGAGAATTACTTCTTAAGACCGAGTTTCTTTGTGAGAGAAACATAGCGCTTAGGGTGTTTCTTTTCTAGATATTTCAAATGAGCTTGTCGACTAGCGACAAGTCCGAGTAGTCCGCGTCGAGAGTGGTTGTCCTTCTGATTTTTCTTCAAATGGGATGCAAGCTCTTCAATGCGAGCCGTAAGTATTGAAATTTGTGCTTCTGGAGAACCCGTATCCTTGTCGTGGACGCGAGTTTCCTTGATCACACGTGCTTTTTTTGTCTTCGAAATCACCCCTTAATAATAGCACATTCATCCCCTCTTCGCAAGCCCCATCTTTTGAATCAAAGAGAGGTGTATAATATTGTGCGACGCGTGTAAAAGTAAAAAGGCTATGGCTACTTCTGAAATAGAAAAGTTAAAAAGAGAATTTCTAGAACACACAGAGATCTCTCGTGGCAGAAGTTTAAAGACGGTTGAAAATTATGATAGATACCTCTCTCGTTTCTTTGAGTTCGCTAAAATAAAAAATCCAAAAGATATTGATGACAATCTTATTCGTGAGTATAGACTCTGGCTCAATCGGCAACCTGCAAGTAAAAAAGATACTCTAAAGAAGAGAACGCAAAATTATTACATGATCGCTCTCCGCGCTTTTCTAAAATATCTTGCATCTAGATCCATCACTTCCCTATCTCCAGAAAGGATAGAACTTGCTAAGGTCGCCGAAAGACATTTAGATCTTATCTCGCTTCCAGAACTTGAGAGACTCTTACGTGCTCCAGACACCTCCACACTTGCCGGTCTTAGAGACAAAGCGATGCTAGAACTCCTCTTCTCTACCGGTCTTCGTGTTTCTGAACTTGCTTCCCTCTCACGTGATTTGGATATTGATGCTGAAGAATTTTCTGTGAGGGGTAAGGGAGAGAAGGTGCGCGTCGTCTTCATCTCCCCTTCTGCGCGTGACGCTGTGAAAACTTATTTGAAGAAGAGAAACGATCTAGAGGACGCCATGTTTGTGAATATTGTGAGAGATCACACCAAGACTCCTCCAACTCGTCTGACTCCAAGATCGATAGAGAGGATAGTGAAACGCCTAGCGGTGAAGGCGGGTATATCAAAAAAGGTTACACCACATGTTATCCGCCACTCATTCGCCACCGACCTACTTAGCAATGGTGCAGACTTGCGCTCTGTCCAAATGCTTTTGGGTCATGCCAACATTGCTACCACCCAGATATACACTCATGTGACCGATAAGGCTTTGAGGGATACCCACAAGAAATACCACTCAAAGAGGAAGTAGGTTATTTGACAAATAGGGTGAGATGTGTATATAATAGATGGTGTAATAGTTAGTTTAGTCGTCCCGCCTACAGCGGGATTAATTTTTAGAAAAAAATATGTTTGATTTAAAGGTAATAAACAGCGTTCTCGGAGAGCTCGAAGAGGTTCGAGGTATTCCTCGTGCCAAAATTATCGAAGCTATTGAGGCTGCCTTAGCTACTGCTTACAAAAAGGAGTATGGAAAAAGAGGACAGGTTATTAAAGCCACTTTTGATATAAAGACAGGTCAGGTCGAATTCTTCCAAGTGAAGTTTGTTGTCGATGATACAAAAGTTTTCTTCGATGAAGATGCAGAACTTGAAGATGGTGATGAAAGAGTCTTCTACAATCCAGAACAACATATGCTTGTGGATGATGCTAAGAAGATGAAGCGTGATTCTAAGGTTGGAGATGAAGTCGTCTTCCCTATTGAGTCTAAGGGTGACTATGGTCGCATTGCTGCGCAAACTGCCAAACAAGTAATAATGCAAAAGATTCGTGAGGCGGAGAAGGGTTACTTGGTTTCCGAATTCGGCAAACGAGAAGGAGAAATCGTGAGTGGTACTGTTCAAAGAATAGAAAGAGGAAATATATTTATCGATCTTGGTCGCGCACAAGGACTTCTTCCTTATGAAGAGCAGATACCAGGAGAGAGATTCGCTCAAGGCGAACGTGTTAGAGCTTATCTATATAGAGTAGAAGAGTCTCCTCGCGGAGTTTTCTTAAGACTCTCTCGTTCGCATCCAAAATTTTTGGAAAAACTTTTTGAAGCAGAAGCTCCAGAACTTTCCAATGGTTCTATCGTCATCAAAGCTGTTGCTAGGGAAGCTGGTTATAGATCAAAGATCGCGGCTCAGGCTCTTGATGCTCACATCGATCCTGTCGGTGCTCTCGTTGGTCAGAGAGGAGTGCGTGTGTCTACTGTTATGAGTGAGCTTCGAGGAGAGAAGATAGATGTCATAGAGTGGAACGAAGATCCAAAGAAGTTTATCGAAGAGGCTCTCTCCCCTGCCAAGATATTGAGTATTGAAATAAACGAAGAGGCAAAGACTGCAGTTGTACATGTTTCCGAGTCAGAGCAATCTCTAGCTATTGGAAAGGGTGGACAAAATGTTCGTCTCGCAGCCAAACTAACTGGTTGGAAGATAGACATACAATCTACAAAAAACGAATCCTTGGCAGTTGCGGATGCTGAAGAGAAGACCACAGAAACTTCAACCGATTCTCAAATTAATTAATTTCACTGTAATATATTAAAGTATGAATCTTTGGCACGAAATATCTCCCGGTAGAAAGGAGGAGATGAATGTGATCGTAGAAATAAATAAAGGATCAAAAAATAAGTACGAGATAGATAAAGAGACGGGACTCATTGCTCTTGATCGTGTGATGCACACCTCACAAGACTATCCTTTTGATTATGGGTTTGTGCCTCAATCTCTATGGCACGATGGGGATCCTCTTGATGTGGTACTCCTTACAACCTACCCTCTAACCCCTGGTATATTGGTAAAATCAAGACCAATAGCCATAATGCATATGATTGATGATGGTGATGCGGATGATAAGGTCATCGCCGTGCCTGTAGAAGATCCTCGTTTTGATGATGTTTTAGATCTTAAAGATATAAACAAACACACCTTAAAGGAGATAAAGCACTTCTTCTCTACTTATAAAAAACTTCAAAACAAGGTGGTTGAGGTTGGCGAAGTTTTAGGCAAAGATACCGCCGAGAAGGCTTTTGAAGAAAGTCTAAGTCTATATAAAACAAAATACGGTCAAAAATAGACCAATTTTCTCTTGTGATACAATAAGACATCTACGGTAAAGGCAGGATTATAGGTTACTAACAATTAGAATGAAGAAATTTAGTATTTTACTAGTGATTTTACTAGCTGTTGTATCAGTTTCTCCAATTCTTACTAGAGCTGAGAGTGAGCCTGTCACTGACCGTCCTGTGAGGTCAGATTTTGAGGCCAAAAGAGTTGAAATCCAAGAGAAAATAAAAGAGAATAAGGAAAAAATCAAAGAATCTAGAGAAGATGTTAGAAAAGATATAAACAAGATTGACAGAGAGGTAAAGAAAGAAACTAAAGATGATGTTCGAGAGATAAAAAGGGACGCAAAAGGTAAATTAGAGAGTGATATTGCTGGAGCTAAGGTTAGAGCTCGAGTAGCTATAAGAGTGCTTGAAGCAACTATTGTAAGACTCGAAGGCTTGACCACTCGCATAGAGTCTAGAGTTACCAAGATCGGTCAGTCTGGCGCAAGTACCACCGATGCAACAGCATTCATAAATGCAGCAAAGACAAATATTAAGAATGCTAAAGATCACATAGCAACATTGAAATCCGTAGATATTTTTATCGGGACAAGTACAGCTACCAGCACAAACGCAACAAGTACTAATGCAACAAGTACAGCAA
>CAYGLE010000019.1:0-8722 GCA_964350995.1 uncultured Candidatus Saccharibacteria bacterium | reverse complement strand
TATCCTCAAAATTCCTCTTGACCCAGAAGATGACCACGAGAGCCTAGACACCCTCGCAGACGAAGAAGAGGATGAGGATGAGTTGGATTACGACGATGATGAAGCAGACTCTATATAATATGTAGACTACTCTCTCTCAATCTTTATGAAGCGGTGTTTACCCACTCGGTAGACGCCGTTTTCTATTTCTTCGATTGCTCCAGCTTTTTCCAACCTATTAAACTCTGTCTTAGAAGAGACTATATTATGTTTTAGAAATATATCCACAAGTTTCTCGTCTTGTTCTGCTCTTACCTTAAGAATATTCTCTGGAATTCCTTTTTTCGAAAAGGTGTTTCCCCAAACCTCTCCAGCTTCTTCTGCCTCTTCTCTATTGTGTGTGACTGCGACAATCTCTAGCGCAAGCTCTTTTTTATAGATCATTGGGTTCTCTCCTCTTTCAATAGCTGATTTGACCTCATGAACCCTTTCCATCGGAACTCTGGTTAGACACTCCAGACCAGTTACAATAATCTCGTCTGGTAATGACATAATTTGTGCATATAGATTTTGAGCTGAGTCAAAAACTGCAATGACATTTCCCTCTGTTTTTCCAATCTTTCTTCCAGATGAGTCTGTAATAAGAGGGGTTGTCATAACAAACTTATCTTTATTTTTCATTGCTTTGAGAAGCGTCCTGCCAAAAAGCATGTTGAATGTTTGATCACTGCCTCCAAGCTCGAGATCTACCTCCATTTCAACAGAGTCGTAAGCTTGAAGAAATGGGTACAGAGCTTCGCGCATATTGATCGATTCACCATTCTTGATCCTTTCTTGGAAAAGATCTCTTTCTGTTAGCTGTTGTAGAGAGAAATGGCTTACGATTTCTAGTATTTTAGGTAGAGTAAGTTTGTTCAACCATTTTCCATTCTCTTCAAAATAAATCTTTCCTTTTTTAAAAAATTTAGAAACTTGTTTTTGGTATTTATCAGCGTTACTTTTTAAATCACCCGTACTAAAAAAAGTATCTCGAGATTTAGTTTTCCCAGAAGGATCCCCTGCTTGTCCTGTTCCGGTGCCTTTAAGAAAGATTATCTTATGCCCTAATTCTTGCCAATCTCTTAATTTTAATAAGCCAGCTAGATGACCAAGATGTAGCTTATCTCCTGTTGGATCAAAACCTTGGTAAAGTTTTAGTTTTTTTCCAGAAGTTAGAATGGTCTGAAGCTCTTCTTTTGAGGGGTAAATCTTGTCAACGCCACGGGTTAATAGCTCTTCGATCTTTTTATCCATATGAGTAATCTACCATGTTAATATAGTTTTATGAATCCTATATCAGGTCTTATAAAGTATACCCGGCGTTACCACACCAAAAACATCATTCTTTTGGCGCTATCTGGCGCCATGCTTGTTTTTGGGCTTGGTTTTCTTTGGGTGGCAAGTTTTAAGATCCCCGATCTATCAGATCTAACAGAAAGACGGGTGGTTCAATCCACAAAAATCTATGACCGAACAGGAGAAGTTCTCCTTTACGATATGGGGCAAAACATCAAACGCACCCTTATCCCTTTTGACCAAATTTCAGAACATGTAAAAAAAGCGGTTATAGCTGTTGAAGATAAAAATTTTTATACGCATGGAGGATTTGATCCTGAAGCCATCTTAAGAGCTTTGTGGGTTGATATAAAAACCCTCTCTCTGTCTCAAGGGGGATCTACTATTAGCCAGCAGGTGGTCAAAAACTCAATCCTAACAACCGATAAGACCATAACCAGAAAGCTTAAGGAGGTAATCCTTGCTCTTAAACTGGATGGTGTTCTAAAAAAAGAAGAGATTTTAAATATATATTTGAACGAAATACCTTTTGGTGGAAGCTTGTATGGAGTACAAGAAGCTTCTAGAAACTTTTACAACAAAGAGGCTTCAGATCTAACCATTGCTGAATCTGCTTATCTAGGAGCAATTATAAATGCACCAACCTTCTATTCTCCTTACGGATCACATAAAAAAGAGCTAGATGATAGGAAAAATTTTGTCTTAGGAGAGATGTTTAAACAGAACCTCATAACAGAGGAAGAAAAAGATAAGGCGATAAAGGAGGTGGTCGAATTCCGCCCAAGAGAAAATGTTGGTGGTATCAGAGCCCCTCATTTTATCTTCTTTGTTATTGATGAGTTGAGAGAAAGGTTTGGTGAGGAGGCTTTGCAAAGTGGTGGGTTAAGAGTAATAACCACACTCGATTATGACATTCAAAAAGAAGCTGAATCTGTTGCTGAAAAATATGGTGAGATAAACCAAAATCAATTCAATGCAGACAATAATGCAATTGTAGCCATAGAACCAAAAACTGGAGATATCCTGGCGATGACGGGGTCTAGGGATTACTTTGACGCAAGTATAGATGGAAACTTCAACGCATCCATCGCCCGCAGACAACCAGGTTCAACATTTAAACCTTTTGTTTACTCTGTTCTTTTCAATAAAGGATACACCCCGGATACCATTCTTTGGGATGTGCCGACACAATTTTCCTCTGGGTGTGCATGGGATAAGTTTGAGACAGATGATGAATGCTACTCCCCAGTGAACTATGATGACTTATTCCGTGGTCCAATAAAAGTAAGAGATGCTCTGGCCCAATCTATAAACGTTCCGGCTGTTCAGGCTTTATATCTCGCAGGAATTAGAGAGTCTATTAATCTTGCTGAGGATTTTGGTATAACAAGCCTGAAGGACACAAGTCGTTTTGGACTATCTCTTGTTCTTGGAGGAGGAGAGGTTTCGCTCCTTGAGCTTGTTTCGGCTTATGGTGTGTTTGCAAATGATGGGATAAGAAACCCTCATAACGGAATAATTAGAGTCTATGATTCCAAAAATAAAATTCTTGATGAAAAATCTCCAGAACCCGTGAGAGCTGTGGGAGAGGATACTGCTAGAAAAATTTCTAGTATTTTATCTGACAACGTCGCTCGTGCACCGGCCTACGGAACGAATTCTCCTTTGTATTTTGCCGATAGACCTGTAGCGGTAAAAACAGGTACCACAAACGACTATAAAGACGCTTGGATTGTTGGCTTTACACCAAACCTGGTTCTTGGTGCATGGGTTGGGAATAATGAAAATGTCCCTATGGAAAAAAAGGTTGCGGGCTTTATTGTTGCACCTATGTGGAGAGAGCTTATGGACAAGATCTTGCCAAACCTACCAAAAGAAACTTTTATAGAGCCAGCCTCAACAGACCCGAACCTCAAACCAATCCTTAAGGGAGACTACCAAACAGGTGGGTTCCACTCAATATTACATTGGGTAGATAAAGATAACCCGCTGGGTCCTATACCAACAAACCCAGAGAGAGACTCCCAATACACAAACTGGGAAAATTCGGTTCAAGCTTACCTTTTTTCAGGAGGGGTTAATAGTAAATCCTCTTCAAATTAAGATTAGTTTTGTTTTTAATCGCATCCAAAATCCTAACTTCATTAAGTTTTATCTCACTTCTCCTAGACGGTGTGGTGCGGATATGGATTGCATCTCCTTTTATCAAAACATCTTTTAAATCCAAACTAACACCCGAAACATCCTTAACACAAGAAAGTACAGTCTCTTTAGAAAAACTATCCTTACCCAAAGCATCTTTAATCCTTCTTAAAAGGGTTTGAAGGTTCTCCATAAACTAACGATTCATCGGCATCAAAAGGTATCTAAAGCTTTTATCACCCACTCCTTCGACCAAAATAGGCCTTCCTTCGCCAGCAAAAGACAAAGACAGGCTATCTGATGATACGGAAGAGAATCCGTCGGTTAAATAGCGGTGATTAACACTCACTGAAAGATCTTCACCCTCAATAACGGCCGATAAGGTTTCTTTGTTTTCTCCAACATCTTGATTCTTTGATTCAATTTCAAAAACCTTCTTTTTTGGGAAAAGATTAATTTTTAACTGGTTAAAATTATCGGAAAAAATTAGAGATGTCTTGAGTGATGAGATAAGGTCTTGTCTTAAAATAATCGCCTTAGAAACACTTTCTTTCGGAATTATTTGCTTATAGTCAGGAAAGTTTCCATCAATAGTTCTTGATGTTAGATAAATAGATCCTGCCCTCATAGCAATCTGGTTATCTTCAATAACAATAGAGATGTCTTCTTCAATACCATCAAAAATTCTTATAATTTCTATAGCATTTTTTTGTGGAATAAGAATTTGATTGAAGTTTGGGGATTTTTTAAGTTTTATTTTTTTCTCTGCAAGCCTAAAGGAGTCTGTGGCTACGAAAATAAGATTTTCTGCATCATGAATGAGACAAACTGAAGATAATTCTGGTTTTACACTTCCAATAGAAGAAGCATGGATTACTGATTTTATACCAAGTATTAGGTCTTTTGCTGGTATAGAGAAATTACTACCTCCCCCCATTTCAGGAATAACAGGAAATTCTTCAGCTGGAAGTGTTTTGATTGATGATTTTGTTGTTTGGGTTTCTATGTTTAAGACTTGGTTGTTGGTAGATAATTTTATACTCTTTTCTTTTGATAGAGAGTTGATTAAAGAAGATAATATATTTGCTGGTGCAACAACATGACCATCTTCTGTTGATTTTACTGGAATATGTATTGATATACCTAAATCTAAGTTAGTAGCTTTTATTGTAAGAATTGTTCCTACAGATTCTAGAGAGATACCTGAAAGTACTGGTAGATTAGACTTTCTACTAACCACCTTCTCTGCTCTTCCTATAGCCTCTTCAAGTTTTTCCTTAATTATTTCTATTTTCATATATAAATACTTATTATTAATATTAAGACTGTGAATATGTTGAAATCTCTAAAAACCTATATTTAAGGCTGTTTTTTAAACAAAAATTTCCTATAAAGTGGGTATAACTTCTAACTTGTCTTAATAGCTTTTTCATGAAGTTTTGTTTGATGACATTCCTATCCTTTGTTGTTAGTCGTTTTCATGCCCTTTTCACCATATTGTACACAAGTACTATACAGATAAAAGGTTCCTAATCTCTACGATTTCTTGTACTAGGATCTGGTCAGACTTGATATCGTTTTTTATTTTCTCACAAGAGTGAATGACTGTTGTGTGGTCTCTCCCTCCTAGTTTCTCTCCGATGGACGGGTAAGATATGTTGAAGTCCTCTCTCAACAGATACATAATAATTTGCCTTGGCTTTATGATCTCCTTTCTCCTTGTTTTTTCGTAAATACTATTTTCTTCAATCGAGTAAAAATCAGAGACAATCTTTACAATATCCTTCACCGACACAGATTTTTTAGTTTTCTGATTGTTTTTGATTAAGTTTCTAACATCAGAAACAACAATCTCTTTGTTTTTAAGCTGAGAGTGGATTATGAGAGTGTTTAACGCTCCTTCAAGATCTCTTATGTTCCCTGCTACGGTGCGTGATAGGTAGTCTATAACCTCACTACCAAGGCTTATACCCTGAAGTTTGGCCTTGGCTGATAGTATTGCTGCCCGAGACTCGTGGTCTGGTTGAGGGATATCAATAATCATACCCGCTGACATTCTAGATTTAAGCCTATCTTCGAGTCCTTGTATGAAGTGGGGGTGTTTATCGGAGGAGAAGATAACTTGTTTGTTGTTGTCGTATAAGGTGTTAAACAGGTGGAAAAGTTCTTCTTGAAATTTCTGTTTCTCGGAGAAAAACTGGATGTCATCCATAATAAGAACATCATATTTTCTATATTTATCCTTAAATACAGCCATTTTTGTTGTTTGCAAAGCATTCATGCAGTCTTGCCCAAATTTTTCAGAAGTCATGTAAAAAACTCTTTTTCCCGGACTAACAGTTTTTATATGATTACCTATTGCTTGGATAAGGTGTGTTTTGCCGTGCCCCGTTGATCCATATATGAATAGGGGGTTGTACATGAGTCCTGGGGACTTGATCACTGCCTGGGCAGCAGCGTGAGCGAGCTCGTTAAAAGGTCCTATGATGAATGTTTCAAATGTGTAGCGAGGGTTTAGGTTGTCTTCTTTGTTGACTAAAGTTTCCGGTAGAGGAAGACTTGTTAATCCTTGTGTGTTTTGAGCTCTGTCGTCCCTTCTTTTTGGCTCATCTCGGTTTATAACATATTCAACCGCGTGAATTGTGTGATCCTTATCTCTTAAGGCTTTTAAAACACCTGAGTGATACCTAGACTGGAACATGTCTCTGGCAAAAGCGTTCGGTACAGAAAGAACAATTGTGTTCTCATCCCTTTTAACGATATGTGTATCCTTAAACCAAGTGGCAAAAGCAGGCTTTGAGAGTAAGAGCTCCATTTCTACCAGTACTGAGTCCCATAATTGTCGGTGATCCATAAAGAAGTTTTGAAGACGATATGTAGTATATATTGGAAGAGCAGAAACCAGCACTTGTAATGGAGTAAAAAAATGTTTATAATATGTTTATAAAGTGTTAATTAGATTATGTCTACAACATATCAACCAAAAAAACGCAAGAGAGCTAGAGCCCACGGCTTTAGAAAGAGAGCTAAAACCAATGGCGGTCGTCGAACGATAAAAGCTCGTCGTCGCAAGGGTCGAGCACGCTTAGCTGTCTAATGTTAGCCAAGAAAAATCGACTTTCTCGAAAGGATTTTGCTTTAGTTTTAGGCTCAAAAACATCAGCAAATACAACACATTTTCTCTTAAAAAAGGGGTTAGATTCAAATCTGCCGAAGGTGGCTGTTTCTGTATCAAAAAAGGTTTCTAAAAAGGCTGTAGATAGAAATCTTATAAGGCGAAGAGTGTACTCTGTATTAAGACCGATGGTCAAGGATCTCTCTGGAGCATATTTGTTTATTACGAAGAAGGGAGCAGAGAAGATAAAGGGAGAGGAGCTGATAAGGGAGATAAAAACACTTCTCAATAATCTCAAAAAAGTATAGAATGCCACTGTGTCTACTCTCTACAATAACCTTTTAGTTGAACCTATCTATAACACTCTTATTGCTATGTTCAACATTTTTCCTGCAGCAGATGCCGGTTTAGCTATCGTGTTTATAACGATCTTGGTAAGATTCGCTCTCTATCCCCTTTCTAAAAAAGCGGTTAAGGCGCAGATTGAGATGCAAAACATTGCCCCAGAGCTTGAAAAAATAAAAGAAAAATACAAAAACAATAAAGAGGAACAAGCCAGACAAACACTCGCTCTATATAAAAATAAAGGGGTGAATCCCTTTTCTGGTATTTTGGTTCTTCTGATACAACTACCGGTTATCTTTGCCCTTTACCACATTTTTGTTTCTACAGGATTCCCTGATATAGATACAGATCTTTTATATCCTTTTATAAATCAACCAAACGAAGTGAGCGCCATCTTTTTAGGGATCAATCTTACCCAAAAAAGCGTTCTTCTAGCTCTTCTTGCAGCAATTACAACATATTTTCAAATAAAACTTTCAATTTCAGGTTCTAAAAAACCAAATACAAACTCTCAATCGTTTGGCGATGATCTTGCCAAAAACATGCAAATGCAGATGAAATATTTTTTCCCAGCGATGGTGTTTTTCATCGCTTACACAATCTCTGGAGTCATTGCTCTCTACTGGCTTACAACAAACTTATTTACTATCGGTCAAGAAATATTTGTTAGGAAAAAGCTTAAGGTCTTATCTCAAGAGACCAAAGGTTAAGATCATTTTTGTTGGTGAAGAATAGGTAGTCTTCGTCTGGGCTTAGTATGGGGTTCATTACGTCTATCGTTTCTCCCAAAACTTCTTTTGGATCAATAAGTATCTCCGCTGTTCCTGTGTCTGAATTTATTTTCCAAATCTTATCTGAGAAACTTGTTGTTCCTTGATACCAAGAGTCTGGATTTTTTGAGTCGACACCATTTTCTGGTACACCGCAGAATAATATTGTTTTTAGCTTTTGACTCCAAACACATTTTTCAGGCAGAGTTACTGGTGAGATCCTTGTTTCAGAATTATTTTTTAGATTTCTAATAGAGAAAACAAATTTATTATCATCAACAAAACCTAAGGCCACTCTCTCGTTTTGGCTAGGAAGAATGGTTAAACCAAAGATGGGTCCAAGGATTTTCTTTAAGGTGCCGTTTTTTAGATCTAGGTTATAAGCGTAACCCAAGGCCAAATAGCTTGGTTTGGTGTATATAACAGCCGTGTCTTTGGTGGTTGATTCTATTCTCCATGATTTGAATGGAAGTGTTGTGATAACCCTCGGTTTTTCTCCGGAGAAGCCCGATGTATTTATAGCCCCTGTTTCCTTGATGTTGTACAAGAGAGACCCCCCTTCTCCCACTACGATTTCACCAACATCGCCACTAAGTAAGGTTGATTTTACGCTATAAAGATTATCGGTTGAAGAACTGTTGGGCGGAACCATCATCATAGATATGTTTATAACAGACTCATCCTCTTCGTTTAGGGTTCTTTCTATGTAGCCTGCTCCATCTTTTCGCCAAAGTGCTTCGTAAACCTTTGGTCGAGTGGTGTTTACGAGCTTTGCCCTTTCTAATGTTCTTGGTTTTACTTCCTCGACATGTCCAGTGGCTCGATCCACATATCTTATATAAGTACTTCCGGTTTTTATAAAACTCACAGCCCCAGCTACTGAATAGCTAGATATCTTAAATAATTTTGTTTTTTGAGCCCCCTCTCCACCTTCTGGGAAGAACTCGTCTCCCCCTCCCTCATTTTCTTCGTCTGTATAACCTTCTGGAGTTCCTTCTGGTTTTTCGGGCGCGTTTCCAAATGTTGACTCAATAAA
>CAYGLE010000018.1:0-8815 GCA_964350995.1 uncultured Candidatus Saccharibacteria bacterium | reverse complement strand
ATGTGATTAAGAACCTTCCTCACATTTTATATACGGAAATAAAGTTTGTGTCAACTAGAGATTTGTCCAAAAAAAAATAGAGAACCTACTATCAAAATTGACAAAAATTTGATAAGTTGAAACGTATTGCCGGTTCGTCTAATGGTAGGACACCTCCCTTTGGAGGAGGGTATTGGGGTTCGAGTCCCTGACCGGCAGCTAGCTTGACACATTGGGTTAAACCTGATATCGTCCCGACAGATAATACAACCCCCCTAACGCTGGAGTTGTGTTAAATGGCGTCGAAAAAGAAGGCTCCGATCAATACCGATCGGAAGACCAGTATGGGTACGTGGCTGAGAATCTGCTCCTCCTGCGACGAAGAATTCCTCATCGATGGTCCCGACACCCGATACAAGAGATGTCCTGACTGTCGAGAGGGAGAGACGTTTGGAGAGTCTCTATCCGAACGATCGAAGACTCGCCGTATCACAGACGGAGCAGAACTGCAGTACGATGACGATCTCCAGGATGTGAAGGATAAGCGTGATCCAGAGCTCACCCCTGATGTCATGTATATGTATCAATCTGGACGCGAACCATACATCGACGAAGATGACTAGAAGGATGAAGTATAGTGAGCCTCCCGAGATAATTGGGAGGCTTTTTTAAAAATAGTTCCAACTTCACTATAGATATATAAAAGTGGTGGTATAAATAAGTTATAAAATAATAAACAATTATGATCCCCAAAAATACAATTTGCCTTTGGTTTGATAAGGATGCAGAAAACGCGGCGAAGTTTTATGCCGATACTTTTCCTGATAGCAAAGTGGGTAATGTTTTTTATGCCCCTAGCAATTTCCCAGATGGTAAGCAGGGTGACGCCCTGACGGTAGAGTTCACTATTTGCGGGATACCTTGCGTTGGGCTCAATGGTGGACCGACCTTCAAACAGAGCGAGGCCTTTTCCTTCCAGATCTCAACCGAGGATCAAGAAGAGACGGATCGCTATTGGAATGCAATCGTTGGAAATGGCGGACAAGAGAGTGAGTGCGGGTGGTGCAAGGACCGTTGGGGCGTGTCGTGGCAGATCACACCCAAAACCCTCATCGAAGCACTTACAGCCGGTGGTGCAGAAGCCAAGCGAGTTTTCGACGCCATGATGACGATGCAAAAAATTGACGTCGCCAAGATCGACACCACACGACGAGGCTAGATAAGTTCATCACAGACACACCAGTTTTACTTTAGAATTGAGAGAACATTAAATTAATTTTAAATCCATGATTCAAATACACGACACTTTCGTTTGTAAGCCTGGTAATGCTTCCAAGCTTGCGAAAATGTGCAAGGAAAATATGAGCACCTTCCCAGAAACGGTAAACATTTTAACCGATATGACGGGACAATTTCATAGAGTAACTATGGTCAGTCAGTTTGAAAATCTTTCTACATACGAAGAAGCTCTTAAAAAATGGTCCAACCCTACCCAAGAGATGAAGAAGATGAATGAACAATTCGCAAACATGAACGAGATGTACGTATCTGGAAACCGAGAAATCTACAAAGTTTGGTAGAGAGACAAGTCGTTCTTACGAAAACCCCGCTTCCGTATAGTTACTCGGTGTTGTATGTTGTGTGTGGGGAATGGTGATACAATATTTCCATGATCAAAAAACATTTCTTTGTATTATGTTTTGTTTTGATTGGTTCATTCACCTTAACAGTGGAGGCCAACCACTCGTGGGGTAATTATCATTGGGCAAGAACCGTAAACCCATTTACTCTCAAACTTGGAGATAACCTAACCGCTAACTGGGACGCTCAACTACTCACAGCATCTACTGATTGGAGCGTCTCAAGCGTACTCAATACGTTAGTGGTTCCAGGTAGTACTAACCCAAAGAACTGTAAAGCTGTATCAGGACGAGTCGAAGTCTGCAACAGTAAATACGGCAACAATGGCTGGCTCGGCATTGCCAGTGTTTGGGTAAGTGGCCAACACATTACTCAGGGTACTGTCAAAGTAAATGACTCATACTTCAACACCGCCAAATACAACACTCCTGCTTGGAAAAATTTAGTAATGTGTCAAGAAATTGGACATACATTCGGTCTTGATCATCAAGATGAGAACTTTGATAATGCAAACCTCGGTACCTGTATGGACTACACCAGTGATCCATCGACAAACCAGCATCCTAATCAACATGACTATGACATGCTTGAAACCATCTACACTCATCTCGATTCAGGAACTACAGTGAGCCAGCCGCCTTCGTCAAACAAGCAAGAGGTTGACCACTCAGATCCATCTACGTGGGGCAAGAAAATTCGTACATCATCTGACGGTCACGAAGCACTTTACGAACATGACTTGGGTAAGGGTAACAAGATATTTACCTTTGTTATCTGGGCGAATTAGGAATTAATTACCAAAACCCCGTTTCGGTATAACTTAAGACAACCAGTCAACTTTCCTTTGCTATAATTGAAAGATGGATATAGAAAAAATTGTTTTTTACATTCTTTTAGTTGATGCAGTAAGTTCTAATTTATTAGTAATCTTTGGTAGAAAGTGGTACATGGAACACCTACGAGTCTTTAGCAGATGGTTTCCTCCAGCTTCTGGTTGGGCTCTATACTACCTCGCTCTTGTACTTTGGGTCGGTTCGCTTATATACCGCGCTTAAATTCTTTTTCTTACGGAAACCCAACTTCCGCATAGTTCCTTTGACTTTTAATTCTTTGAGTTATAAAGTACTCAATAGATTGGACATCTCTCCAAACTTCAGGGGGTGCTATGGCAACAAGAAAAAGGGTTAAGTTTAGTGATCTCTCGGCAGAGGAACTGGTCGATGAGTACAAACTTGCCGTGAGAGGATCTTGGGCCTGGCGTTTTGAGAACCCAACAGCTGATCCAGATCAGAGCTCTTCTTATCAACGCGAACTCGCCCTCAGGAGAGAGCTCTTAAGACGACTAGGAGGAAAATAGGATGAAACGACCGTAAGTTGCGGTCGTTTTTTTATCAATTTATTTCCTACGAAAGCCTGTGCTTCCTTTAAGGAAGTAATCGTGTTATAATAATAAGAGAAAAGAAACTTAATCCAACGGAGTCCTATGTCGAAACATTCGAGGTCGGGTGGTAAGTTTACGGGTAGACACACAACTCTCATACCGCTTGCAGCTACCGTCTGCGATATTGCCGAAGCCTCTCCGAGTGTGACCAAGATCTCACCCGGATTCATCAAAGCAGGACTCAAATCTGCAAATGGTCAGCGTGGACTCAAGATCACAGAAAGAAAAGGAGGAATACTTCTCTCTGTGAGAGACAACACCTCGCATCAAGAAATCCATATCTACGTCAAAAATATGAGGAGTGCGACAATTGATATCGAACACGGTGCGAGAAACAGAGGACTCCGAGTCACCTTCGCTGAAGAGTAACCCTCTCCCGCCGACTTTAATCGGCGGGTTTTTTTATATTTAGAAGACGTATTTACTCTACAAAAGTCAGAGCTTTACCCTTCTTCTGTGCGCGACCGGTGCGACCAATGCGGTGGACATAATCTTCGTAAGTAGCTGGGAGGTCGAAGTTGATGACGTGCGAAACATCAGCAATGTCTAAGCCTCTAGCGGCAACGTCTGTGGCCACGAGTACTCGTGATCTGTTGTCTTTAAATTCCTTCAAAGCTTTCTGCCTAGCTGTTTGTAATTTGTTGCCGTGGATAGCTTCTGTCTTTATACCTGAAGTATTTAGAAATTTTGCGAGTTTGTCGGCTCCGTGCTTGGTGCGGGTAAAGACAAGTACTTTATCGAAATCTTTTTGCACCAAAAGGTCTAGAAGTACTTCGGCTTTGGTCTTACCTTTAATACGAATTATATCTTGGTCGATGTTTTTAGAAGTGTCGCGAGTTTTGACCGATATACGAGCTGGGGTGCGGAGGAAGCTATGTATAAGCTTCTCTATCTCTTGAGAGAGAGTGGCCGAGAAGAAGAGTGTTTGCCTCTCCTTTGGCATCCTGTCCATCATGAAGCGCATATCGTTTATGAAGCCCATGTCTAGCATTCTGTCTGCTTCGTCTAGCACCACTGTACGAAATTGAGAAAGATCTAAGTGCCTTGACTCAATATGATCCTTAAGCCTCCCCGGAGTACCGATGACAAAATGATGTTTGTGTCTTAACTCGCTTATCTGCTTACCCATCCCTGCTCCACCAATACAAACTACCGAGAAAAGTCCTGTACCCTTTGCAAAGGCTCTAAGCTCTTCTTCTATTTGGAAGGCAAGCTCGCGAGTGGGTACCAATATTAAAACCTTCTCATTTGAAGAAGCAAGAACTTTGTTTATAAGAGGGATAAGAAATGCAGCGGTCTTGCCGGTACCCGTATTAGCAATACCTACAATATCTTCCCCACGAAGAATGTGTGGTATGGCTTTGTCTTGGATAGGAGTTGGACTCTCATAGCCCTTCTCGATAATATTTTTCTTCAAGACATCTACCACAGCAAAATCAACGAACTTGTGTTCGGGTATAAAATTTTCCACTTCCTCTGTTATGACAGCTTTGTTTATAAATTTGGAAAGGTCAGAAAACGATTTCTGAACCCTTTTACCCCCTCTTTGAAAGCTTTGCCCACGACCAAATCTTGGCCTGCTTGACGGCCTATGGCCGCGTTCTTTGAATTGCATATGATATAACCTACCTCTTATTCCGGAGTTTAGTTACTACTCTAAGTATATCCCGTCTATATTATTTTGTCAAGACTTTCTCTAATATAAGCAAGCAAACATTTATCCCTAAATTTAATAAAATAAGTTTTCATGGAATAAACAAGGAAATTGTGTACAATCTGCTTAAAGCATCAGTAATAATGCCATATAACAATGAAAGTTGCATTCATCCACAACGAAAAGAAAATAGGCACAGGCGCTCACTACATCAATGACTTGATGGCGTCTAAGCTTAAGGAAGATGGTGTGGAGATAAAGAACTTCTATCCAAGAACCTCGCTTGTAGATACACCAGCACACTTAAGCGGTATCAAGAGCGTCCTTTTCTTCTACTCTCTTCTTGAACGCAGAAAAGAGATTTTGAAATTCAATATTATCCAAGGGACCACATACACCCCTCTACCCTTCCTCGCTTACCCAGTGCCTGTCGTTAGTCATTTTGGATCAACCACTAGAGGTTTTCTTAACGCCACACCAATGGCAAATAATATTGAGAAAGCCACAAGAAAGTTCTGGTACACTCTAAAAAAACATGGGGCGATCACCGAATTGAATGTTAAAACACGACGACCACTCCGTGATATTGCTGATATAGAAGAGTACGTAGCTTCTCGAGCAACTGCGGTGATAGCTACATCAGAAAATGTGAAAAAAGAACTTTTGACAGCCAAAATACTTGAAGAAAACATCCATCTAATACACAACGCTATAGAGGATTATTGGTTCGGCACACCACCGCAAGAAATATCTGAAAAACCGAGCATTGTCTTCCTAGGTAGGCTTGGAAGCGACGCCTTCACCTTGAAATTGAAAGGGGTTGATAGACTCCTGCACTTATACCAACAGTTTCCCAATGTACAAAAACTAACTTTCTGCATGACTACCAACAAACCACTTCTTAGTTGGTTTAGATCTGAGGTTGCGAATCACACAGTGTTTTCCAACGTTCAAAAAGATAAACTCCCATCTCTTCTTAATCCGTTGCGAGGAAGTATCTTATTCATCCCATCAAGATATGAAGGGTTTTCGCTCTCTCTTATAGAAGGAATGTCTCAAGGACTTATACCAGTGATATACCCCGTCGGTGTCGCTCCAGAAATTATCCGTAATGGGGAAAACGGTTTTATCATCACCTCACAAGCTGAAGCGATTGAAAAAGTGAACTTGCTTATAGAAAATACAGAACTTCGCAACAAACTCTCTAAAGAAGCCGAGAAGACAGCGAGGAAATTTTCTAGTGAAATCATCTCACAAAAACTCGTGGATCTTTATGAATCTCTGGTGCGTGACTTGTAAATTTTGTGTGATAATTGGTCTGAACAAGACATAGATGATGCATTTGTTTGATCAATACAACATTAAAAAACTTGACATACACAAAAATATATTACACGATTAGAATAGACTAGAGTACACAAGGAGGATCTATGTCCCAAGCACTCAAACCGGAGGAGTTTAGCATCCGGCTCGGAGGTAAGTGGTTCACGGGAGTCGAGTTCTTCAAGAACTGTGATTATGATCCAGATCTCGTAGAAATCGAGATTAGAGAGTCTGGTATACTCGAAATCTCCCAAGGAGAGGAGAAAACAAGATGGATAATCCCTAGTCATCTATGGAGGAAAGAGTTCTTTTAGCGCAACCGCCAGACAAAGTTGTTTGGCGGTTTTTTCTACCACACTACTCTCCTATACTCTCAATCAACGCAATCTCTAGAGGAAGCTCGGGGATGAAGGTCTCGTTGACAGAGTCAACTGCGTCTATAAATTTTATAAGTATCTCGGCTGTAAGATGCTTAGCTGGCTTCTCAGCCAAGCTTTTGAGAAAGTTTAATTCGTCTTCAGAAGTTTCTTCCAAAATATAATCCTCAAGACCGGCCTTTAACCTCAAAAGAAAAAGAAATCGAAGATGTTCAAGAATAAGCCTGGCTAAAATTTTTATATCGGCATTAACTTTCTTGGCCTCGGCGATGGCTTTGAGTCCTCGGCTTTTATCTTTCTCGACTATGGCACTCAAAACCTCTCTCACAAGCTCTTGCCTTGGCGCACCACTCACTCTCTCTACATCTTCTCTCGCAATCTTCTTCTCCTTGGTGCTGGCAAAAACTTTCTCCAATATCCCATGTGTATCTCTGTATGAACCATCTCCAAGAAGAGCTACAAGCTCTGCTGACTCGGGTAGTAGCTCTCTCCCTTCTGCCTTAGCAATGTTTATACTAAACAAACGAAGAACTTTTTGATTGGGTTTTTTGAAAACAAATTTTTGACACCTCGACTGAACTGTCTCTGGTATCTTATCTAGCTCGGTTGTAGCGAGGATAAAGATGACGTGAGCAGGAGGCTCCTCAAGTGTTTTGAGAAATGCGTTCCAAGCACTTTTGGAGAGCATATGTGCTTCGTCTAAAATATAAACCTTATACTTTGAATCGAAAGGTAAGGTGTGCACCGCCTCATTGATGTCTCTTATCTCGTCAACACTATTATTCGAAGCGGCGTCTATCTCATAGATATCGTTCTTAGAAGTGCCCACTTCGGTGGCAAAGATACGCGCCACCGAGGTCTTGCCTGTACCACGAGAGCCAGCAAAGAGATAGGCGTGAGCCACATTGCCAAGTTTGATCTCATTCTCAAGTACGGAAACTATCGGGTCTTGGTCTATAACATCCTTAAAACTTTTTGGTCTGTATTTTCTATATAAAACCGACATGAAAGTATTATAGCCTCTTTGCCAAATATTAGAAAAAGAAAAACCCCACCATCTAATGAAAGATGGTGGGGCAAGCCCTTCTAACCCTATTGAGCTGTCCGGGTGTAACACGTTCTGGGACTCACTTGGGTCGGAGACCATTGAACACAGATCTCTGCTGTACCGGAAGCTACTCTGGTCAAGGTGGCGGTCATGCCCACCCAGAAGGTTATACCCCCTGCTACAAGCGTAGTTGTACCCTGCACCGCAATCCTTGATGGATCGGATGAGGTCCAATACGGCACACAAGCTGGTGCTCCGCTCCCCACCACACATGTGGCTGTGAGAGTGATGGGTGTTGTCGAGATCGTCCCTCCTGAAGGAGAGTAATTGATCGACGAGGTTGTCCCCGGACAAGCAGAGGAGATCACTTGCACCGGTATGGAAACCGTCACCCCGTTGGCTGTGGCAGTGAGATTCCCATTCCCCACTCCTATCCGAGTCAGAGTCCAAGTCGTAACCTGTCCTGACGAAGAGTTGGGCCCCGAGACAACGAAGATGCTTGCACCAGACGATGAAACTGTCGGTGTCGGCATACCTTGACTCGTTGTGATACTCACATTCACTGTGCTTGGAGACCCTGTTGCTGTACTCATGCACACCGACGTGACACTAAAGGTGATCGTCGGCGCCGGATACACCGTGAAGAGTATCGTGTCGCAGATCGTCGTGTTCACGATGCAGTGAGTGTGAGTTACCCCGCTACCCGTGGTTGGAGCCAAAGCTCTGACCAAGCGAGTGGTGTCGTTTACCGATACGACACTTGGACTTGAACTCACAGAACTGAAGAGACTAAGATTGTTCGTCCTAGTCGAGCCATCGGAGTACGTCACCCTCACTCTATACGGCCCATTCGATGAGAGAGCCAGTACACCTCCAACAAGGAGAGTATCCGCCCCCGGCTCAGCGTTTATAGACACTGGAGTCGGAGCTGGAGATGTCGTGCCGATAACCGACACATCGACACCTAGGGTGAAGCTCGAATCTTGCTCGCTTATCGCGAGTACCCGAGTTCCTCCAGCAGATACTCCACTCACCCGACCGGTGATAGAGTCGAGTCGAGCAACCGAAGCAATGCTCGGGTTGTTCGACCTCCACCTGAAGGTGTGAGGTGTTCTGCATCCCGAAGGATTCATGGACTGCCTGACAACAAGATTCCTCGTGTTGCCAACGTTCATGACGATAGTACCACTACCTCCCACTTGCGTCGTGTCGTCGACGTAGATCTCGGTCGTCATCCGGCAGTTACCTAAGGTATCCGTACGGACACCGATGGGAAGCCAGATGATCTGAGTAGTCGTGACATCCACAGAACAGGCGATGTAGAAGAAGCTTGCGACCAAGATGGCCGCGAA
>CAYGLE010000017.1:0-9094 GCA_964350995.1 uncultured Candidatus Saccharibacteria bacterium | reverse complement strand
ACTCAGCCACCCATCCGTGGACTCAAATCTAGCATTTTTTGATCTTATTTCAAAAGATGGTATATTTTGGAGGTTTTCTGGCCCTATCGTCTATCGGTTAGGACACAAGCTTTTCAAGCTTGGAAGCAGGGTTCGACTCCCTGTAGGGTCACAAAAAAATCGGGACTACCCAAAGATATGGGCAGTCCCGATAAGAAGGATCACTTCAGCGAGAGGAAACCGGATGCTGAGCCGTATTGGCCTTGAGCACAGAACCAGCTTCTACCGAATTCGGTCCGAGATTTACTGAAGCCAAAGTACGGTGCACGGTCGAAGGGGATGTTCAATGTCGGATCGTTGTACTCGTCTCCAGCACATTCGACCCACAGATCGTCATCATGCTGGAGACGTTCTGGGTGGGTGAGAAGCATGATCCCTGCTGCGAATGCACCTAACCCAAACTCGTTGGTTTGGAAAACTTCGCGAGCGCGATGTACGGATCTACCACGATGTCTGATGCCAAACTGCGACGCGATGACGAGGATGTCATGAAGTCTCTGCTCCAGCTCTAGGTTCTGGAACACGAACTCTGTTTTCCTCGTCTGACGCAAATACTCTGGACCTGTTTGTTGATCGCGCCAGTTACGGAGTTGGCCGATAGATTGCCTGATTGCGTCGAGCACCTTCTCAACTGCTTGGTTGTATGTCGGGGCAACTCTTTGCCATCTTGGAATAGCAAACCACCCCTCGGCGTATCGTGGCAAGGCGCTATCTGCTACACCTTCGTCTATTGAACCGAGTTCAGGGAAGAACTGACGCAGGATCGCTACTTGGGCGGGGATAGTTCTCGGTTTGTAACCGGATTTATAACCGTACTTGGATCTGACCTCCTCATTATTAAGCCTATCGGAGATCGACAGACTCAAGAGTGAAGATCTCACTGCTTCGCGAATCACTGTAGCGAACTCATCACCGTGTTCTATGACACGTTGTGAGCCGGTACCATCAAGATCGAGCTCTTCAATGATTTTTTCTATAGCATCCGATCCCAACCGACTGATCTGCTTCTTCTGCCCATGTGTTGCTTGGTGATGAGTAATCGTCGTCATGACGTTATCTCTCTAAGACTAGATGCGTTCTAGTGTACGTCTGTTTCAAACAGAGTGGATATGGATATAAAGAACTTTACCTTTACACAGAATAGTAAATATTGATGAGTTGCTGATGAGTTTGTAAATTTAGAGGATTCATTTTCTTCTTGATTAATTGGTTCCAATCAGCTCTAATTAGTGTCACATGCGCGGTTAGCTCAGTTGGTAGAGCATCCCCTTGACGTGGGGAGGGTCAGAGGTTCGAGTCCTCTATCGCGCACTTGCAAACAGTAGTTTGCTGATGAGGACTCGAAGGCCGGAGTCTGCGCAGGCAGACGAGGCGGGGTCGAGAGATCCATCAGCAGATGGATACTCGTGACCGAGTCCTCTATCGCGCACCATTCTTTTCACCCCTTTACAAAGGCTTTTGTTTGTGATAGGATAAGAATAGAAATCAACTCTCTCTAAAGGAGAAGTATATGTTCTATCGGATCTGTTTGGCTCTCTGTCTCACCATTTTCATGAGTTCTGGGATCTTGGCACAGTCGACTCCTGCTCCACCGGATGCGGAGATCGATAGGTTCCCGCTCATGCCCGACACCCTCTCTCAAGAGGATGTGAGGAGACTCGGTCTTCGGGTCGATACGCTCGACGCTTCGTGGGAAGGATTCAACTTCTTCCGAAACGTCAACCGCTTTGCCTGGGACGATCTACCAGCAGGTACGGTGGTTCTCGTCGATGGGTCGGGGAGAGTTCGCTACAAACAGGATTGTGGCAACCGTCTGGTCGAGCTACAAGAAATCGAGAACGCACTCACTGTCACAGGCACGACACTAAGTGTCGCTGACTCCTTGGCTTTGAGTGTGAGACTCTCGGGAGATCTCAACGTCTTCCATCGCTTCGACGAAGCGTTTCTCGTAGCTCTATCGAGAATGGAGTCGAACTCTCATGGTTCGCCTGTCGTTCCTGTCCAAGCTTCACCTCCACCTGGTTGGTGGTCAAGACACTGGGGCGAGGTCGCTATCATCGGGACTGCGACAGGGGTCGTCATCTGCGCGATCCTCTGTCGAGGACGAGTGAATGTGAACGTCACCCAGATCAATTGAATCACAAGGCTGACCGATGGGTTTGCTAAAAGGGCGAGTTGCTTGCAACTCGCCCTTTTCTCTTACTTTCCTGTGTGTATGAAAAGGTAGATATTTTCCAAAGCTTTCACAGCATCTCCAGCTGCGATGTTGTTTTGATGGTATAGAGAGTCTGTTACATCTCCAGCTGCCCAGATACCTTCCACTTCTGTGCGCTGAGTCTTGGGGTCTATTTTTATCTGTTTGAAGTTGTTTAATGGCACAAGACTATCTACAAAGCTAGTGTTTGGTATGAGACCTATCTCCACAAAGATACCAGAAGCAAAGATCTCTTTTTCTTCTCCAGTTTTTGAGTCTCGAAAAAGCAAAGACTTCACAAATTTATCTCCTTTGACTTCGAGGGGTTCGGCGTTCAAAATCCCTTTCATGTTTGGATGAGAGAGAACTTTTTCCACTGTCATTTCGTCGGCTTTAAACTGGTCATTTCTATGAAGCAAGGTTACAGACTTGGTGTATGAGAGGAGTTGGGCTGCGGTCTCAAAACCAGCATTCCCTCCACCAATAACTAAAACATCCTGACCACTAAAGACAGGACCATCGCAGGATGCGCAGTAGGTTATTCCTTTGTTCTCAAATTCCTTAGCTCCCTTAATTTCCAATTTTCTTCTATTTGAGCCACTGGCTATCAAGATTGTTTTGGTTTCAAAATTCTCATCTCCTATATAAATTTTAAATCCATTTGATACTTTTTCTACCTTGTTTGCTTTGAGACCCGTCTTTATGACCACCGAGTCGCTCGCATAAGCTCTGATATGGCTCTCGAGTTGTTTGGCAAGTTCTGGACCAGAGATGTTTATGGTGCCAATCCAATTTTCTACACCCATGGAGTCAACACTTTGACCTCCAAAACTCTCGGTGATGAGAAGAGTTTTAAGTTTTTTTCTTGCTGCATAAACTCCAGCCGATACACCTGCTGGTCCGCCACCAATGATTATAAGATCGTACATTGCTAAGTAAGATTATCAGAAAGTCTCTCAAAAACAAAACCGCCCAATTAAGGGCGGTTTTGTTTATTTGAGTTTAGATCGGCGCAGAAAGGAAGGTACTGCTCCCCAGTCATCTTCGTCTTCTGAAATTACAGGTTCAGCTTTCTTTGTCGTCACTGGAACAGGGATGTCTATGACTTTTTCTACCTTTGGCGAGGAGACGACATTGCCAAATATTTTATTTCTAGTTCTCTCTTCGTCGTTCGAGTCTTTATTAAAGAGGGAAGAGGAAGGTTTCTTTTGTTGATTATCGGGGAAGTTAGAAGCGATGACGGTGATCTTAATCTCTCCTTTCTTGAGCTTGTCGTTGTGTACTGTACCGAAGATAATTTTAGCGTTTGGATCGACTGACTCGGTGATAACCTTAGCCGCATCTTGGATCTCAAACATAGTGAGATCATCACCTCCAGCAATGGAGAAGAGTACTCCTTTAGCACCATTGATAGAAACCTCGAGGAGAGGAGAGGAGATAGCTGCTCTAGCTGCATCTTCTGCTCGTTTATCTCCCTGACCCATACCGATACCCATAAGCGCTGCCCCCGCGTTCTCCATAACAGCACGGATATCGGCAAAGTCTATATTGATAATACCCGGTATTGTAATGAGGTCAGATATACCCTCTACCGCCTCTTTTAGTATATTGTCGCAGATAGCGAAGGCGTTTCTGGCACTGGTTTCTTTATCTATAGTGGCCAAGAGACGATCGTTGGGGATGATGATAATAGCGTCTACAACCTGCTTCAGCTCCTCTATACCTTGTTCGGCAATGCGCATCCTCTGCACTCCTTCAAAATGGAATGGTTTGGTCACTACTGCCACAGTGAGGATCCCATTTTCTTTAGCAGTTTTAGCAACTACTGGTGCTGCACCAGTACCTGTACCTCCTCCCATACCACAAGCCACGAAGACCATGTCCGCACCTTTGATGGCTTCTTGTATTTCTTCTTTTGTTTCCTCCACAGCTCTCTTTCCAAGGTCTGGATTCATGCCAGCTCCAAGACCACGAGTTAAGTTTTTTCCAATATGAACTTTTTTCTTTGCAAGAGATTTATGCAAGTCTTGGACATCAGTGTTGACGGAGATGAATTCAACACCACGGACCTTTGCGTTGATCATGTTGTTGACTGCGTTGCATCCAGAACCGCCGACTCCGATGACTTTGATCCGTGCAAACGTCTCAATGTCTGATTTGACTTGTGGCATAAATATGTTTTTTTGAGAATTACTCCTCTAAAAATCGAGGTGCAAACATATTACATGAGGAGATGAGAAAAGGAAATAGTTGACACCACATCAAAACAGGTTGGATTGAACCTTGGTCTTAAATTCTATTCGTTTATAAGGGAATTTTGGCTTAAAACTTGGGTTTATTTTAAAGATTGCGCAATTTGACTTTAGAAATTTTTGATTTTATATTCAAAAAAGTTGGGAAAAATTTTATGGTAAAAACTTAGAAATCCACTGACCAATATTTCTTAAACTGTTTTTTCCTCCTCGAGTAAATTTCTCAAGCCCTTGTTGGCCCAGAGCTTCTTGCTCTCCTTCAGAATTGAATCCAAAAATGACGAGACCGAAAGCTGTAGACCAAGGCAGATCTTTGTTCGATATCCTTTCTTCATCTCCAAAGTGGATAGCACCAATTTTTGCTGGTAGGGAGAGTGCATCTTCGGTAAATTCTTTCATGCCGTAGAGTGCTGAACCACCACCGGTCAAGATAACTCCGGCTGGTAGAAGTCTTTGACGATTTATCTTTTTTAGATGTTCGTCTACAGACTCAAAAATTTCTCCAAGACTTTTGGAAATTATGTCGTCAATCTTTTTCTTAGAATAGTCTGTCTTTGTTAGAGAGCCTATCTTGATACTCTCAGCTTCTTCAAGACTGATTTTAAGACCCAAGGCAATGTTGTTTGTAAGGTCGTTTCCTCCCATGTCAAAAACTTCTAATGAGAGGGGATTGGAGTTCTCAAAGACTATGAGAGAGGTGGTTTCTGCCCCTATATTAAGAAGGAGACACCCTGCCCTTCTTTGTTTTTTTGACAATATTACGAAGGAAGATGCTATTGGGGCCGCTACTACATCGACTACTTCTATCCCAGCATTTTCTACTGATCGGATGAGGTTGTCCAAATGGCTCTCAAGGCAGGTGACGAAAAGTATCTTTGTCTCTAGTTGCCCTCCTCGCATACCTAGGACATCTCCTAGCACCACCTTGCCGTCTAGCTTTGTCTCTATGGGTACGGTGTTTATGATCTTCCTATTCAAGGATAAAGCTTTTGGAATAGAGGCTTCGGCGGCTTCATGGGCATTCTCTATATCAAGGTTGGTAACCTCAAGGTCGGCCCTAGAGATGGCTACAGAGCCTGTGGTCAAAGCGCTACCCAGACCAACTCCTCCAGCAGAGACGGAGGCGCGCTTGACCTCGACTCCAGAAACCTTTTCAGCCTTACTGATGGCTATTTTGACGCTCCTTGAGACTTCTGCGATATCTACAACAAAACCTTTTTCCAAACCTCTTGTTTCGGCTGTACCGGTACCTATGATTTTAGGGACAATTTTATCTCCAACTTTAATCTCCTCAGCTATAACCGCCTTAACGCTTTGACTTCCTATATCGATGCCTACTGAGATGTTCTTTCTTGCCATTAAATAATTTCAAAAATCTTTTTTCTTCATTATCCATTTTAACCCCATGTTGCATTCCCTTCAAATGAAGTAAGCCGTGAATAAACAAATAAGTTGGAGAAAATCCATCCAAACGATCCATGTTGATAAAAATTTCTCCAGAGTTTTTTGAAAGAGGGAAGGAGAGGATATTGGTTGGTTTATCCTTACCTCGATAAGTTCTATTCAATTTTCTTGAGAGTGTGTCTTTGCAAAAAACCAAGGACAATTCGTAATCCTTGCCCAAGATTTTTTCTTTTATAGCTTTCTGCTTCGGGATCCCCGCCTGCTTACGCCTGAGCGTAGCGATGGCGGGCAGGCTAACGACGTTTCTTGCTGAACTTTTGGAGCTCATTTAACTTTCCTAATTTAAGGAGTTCATTTATCGTATCCTTCTTCTTCAAATAGCTTAAAGTTTTAGCTCTTTTGACATTCTCGCTTTTGATTCTTTCGCTGTAACGCTTACTCCTAGCTTTAACCAAGACCCCAGCTCCTTGAACACGCTTTTGAAAGCGTCTCAAGACGCCAAGGTTATTTTCGTTTGCTCCTTTGTTTACCTCAATATTTATCATTATTGTGGGGCACACTTTAGCACGATGTTTGCTTTTAAGCAAGATTATGATGGTTAAATCGGGAGGTGTTTGATGTAATCAGCGAGGTTGTTTAGCGGGATCGTGTCTTGAGCTCTAGTACTCACATTTCTTATGGTTACAGTGTTTTCTAGAGCCTCTTTTTGTCCAACGATAATGTGATATGAAGTACGAGCGGCCTCTGGAGCTTCCATTTGGGCTGTGAGCTTCTCTCTACCGAGATAGTGGTAGATTGGCACACGGAAGGAGCGTAGGAACTCAATAAGCGATAGAGACTTCATCCTTGCTTCGCGTCCAAGGTGAATGAGATAAAATTTTGATTTCGGCATCTCCTTATATGTCTTTATGTCTTTGAGTTTCCTTTCTCCATAGACAACTGCTCCAACGAGTGAGAGTTCGTTTTTGAATCCAAAACGCTTTGAAAGTCTTGAGTATCTGTATCCGGCCGATAACAAGCGATCGTCCTGGTCTCTTATGGCAAAGAGGGCTTCGGAGCAGAGGTTTTTGTGTCCAACGAGGTCTGGAGCAAAGCGGTATTCTATTTGTAGAGCGTCTAGATGGTCTATCACTTCTTTGAATTTTCCTCTACTACTTGATGACAAGCTGGCAATTGAGGCTGGCATATTCTTTTTTAGCTCCAACATCTCTTCGTGGTACATCTTTGGGAAATAGAAGGCATCGTCTTTTACTATTTTCTTCATATCATTTGAGAGATTTGGAGAAATTTTGTTGATGAAGTTCTTCAGCTCTTTCTCATAAGAGGAAATGGAATCTTTGTCCCCAATCGAGTTTACTTCTACAACTAAATCTTTGAATCCTTCCTCGGTTAGGATAGAAATTGCTGTCCTTATGAGTTTGGCTTCGGCGATACCTATAGGGTAACCAACTAGTTCTAGGGAGTAATCTCTCCCTCTTCTCCAAGAGAGAGCTAGTGGGTGGGGAAGGTTACCTAACTTTTTCTCTAGATAATGGCGGATGAAAGCCGCTTTCTCTGGTGCGTTGCAGACAAGTCTCCCACCTTTTTTATTTGATGGAGCAGATTTATCTTCCTCATCTTCACAATCTTTCGTCATCTTTATATCAAGTTCGTTAATACTCGGAGCTTCTATCGGTTTAAAGCCGAAATGAGCAGCGATCCAAAGTGGTTTATCGATATTAACGTGGCGCATTGTATTTTTCTTCTCCTGGCCAAACATCTATTGGTGGCCAAAGTCTAAAGATTGGTCGGCCGATTACATTTTTCTCTGGTAAGTTGCCCCAATACCTTGAGTCGGAGCTACCTTCGCGGTTGTCGCCTAGCACAAAGTATTCTTGAGCACCAAGAGTGTAAGTGGCAGTATCCGTCCTTTTAAAGGTAATGTAGTCTTCCTCGAGCGAGAAGCCGTCTGGAAACTCTTTGTTTGTTATAGAGATCTTCCCGTTTTTTATATTTACCGTCTCGTTGGGTAGTCCGATAACTCTCTTGATGAAATATTTTGAAGTGTCTTTAGGATACTTAAACACTATCACTTCTCCTCTTTCTGGACCTCTAAAGTGGTAAGTTACCTCATCTACGATGAGGTATTCTCCATTTTCAAAGGTGTGGCTCATTGAAGAGCCGTCAACCACGAAGGGTTGTGCTATGAAAAGTCTGAAGGGGATGACGACGACCACTGCGATAACCACCAATTTAACCAACTCTTTCCAAAAATTTTCTTTTACACTTGGAATGTTGGTGTTTGATTCCATGATTTTCGGACATTGTATTATAATCTTTAGATGTACACAATCATTGGGCTAGGAAATCCAGGCGAAGAGTACACCGAAACTCGTCACAACACTGGCAAAATGGCTTTAGAAGCCATAGAGAAAAAGAATATTAAGGCGAAACTCATTCACCAAGATACTTTTATGAACAAATCTGGTGTAGCTGTCGCCAAATTAGTGAAGAGTAAGAAGGCGGCTAGCAAACTTGTAGTCATTTATGACGATCTGGACCTACCAATAGGCACCATGAGAGTTTCTTGGAATAGAGGTTCTGGAGGACATAAGGGTCTTGAGTCGGTAATTCGAGCGGTAAAGACAAAAGAGTTCATAAGGATCCGTATTGGTATAGGCAAAAAGTCAAATATAGAAAAACACATCTTAGGCAAATTTACCCCAAAGGAAAAAGACGAACTTAAAAAAGTTTTCAAGAAGGTTGTTTCTGCTGCAGAACTTATCGTAAGTGAAGGTTACGAGAAGGCGATGACCGAGTTCAATAAATAGCTCAACAAATCCTAACTACTTTGCCTTATCGATGAAAGAGAGAGTCATCTTTTGCTCTTTTGGATCAAATAGAGTGATCTTGAAGCTGTAGGTTTTGCCCATTTCAAGTTTTTCTCTCAATTTATCTTCTCCTTCAAATTCTGAAACATGAACTAGACCAGCTACACCCTCTTCTATGGAAGCCAAAGCTCCGTGTTTGTTGTACTTGATGACGACACCCTCAACCACATCATCCTTTTTGTATTTTAGAGAAGCTTCTTTCCAAGGATTTTCTTTCAAAGCTTTGATGGAGAGGGAGATCTTGTCGTCTTTGATCTCAATTATCTTCACTTGGACCTTTTCTCCAATCTTAAACATAGCTTTAGGATTTTCTACCAAACCCAAATCAATTTCCG
>CAYGLE010000016.1:0-9362 GCA_964350995.1 uncultured Candidatus Saccharibacteria bacterium | reverse complement strand
CTTTGTGTAAGAGAGCTTCCTCAAAGCTTCGATGGCTACATAAGCGTTATTTATGGTGTTTTTTGATCTGGAAAGAAGTTTGGAAGAAACTTCCTTGATACCAGCAAGCTCTAACACCGAACGAACAGAGGATCCAGCAAGAATACCTTTACCAGGAGCTGGCATGATTTTGACAACCGAACTTGCAAACTTGGCCTCAACCTCGTGAGGTATGGACATATTCTTAGTGAGGTTTACGGTGATCATGTTTTTCTTAGCATCACGGAAAGCCTTCTCTATAGCAAGAGGAGTGTCGGTTGACTTACCTTGACCAACACCCACCTGACCCTTTCTGTTGCCTGCCACAACACAAACTGAGAAAGAAAATCTTCTACCTCCAGAGACCACACGAGTAACTCTTCTTAGGCTTACAATCTTTTGATCAAATTCAGATTTTGGTCTGGTATCTCGACGAGGAGATCGGCGTCCCTCTCGACGACGACCTTTTTCTGGCATGGAGGTCTTCTTGTCCCCTACGACAACTGAGGGTGTAGATACAGGAGCAGGTACAGAAACCACTTCAGAAACCTCTGCTTCCGTTGTTATCACCTCATTTTCTGTTAATTGCTTTTCTGACATGTTAGGTATTTACAAATTCATTAAAATTTTAAACCAGCGTCTCTGGCGCTCTGAGCCAAATCTTTTATCCTGCCGGTGTAGATATACCCACCTCTATCAAAAACAATTTCCTCTATCTTCTTCCCCTTAGCCAACTTAGCTACTTCAGCTCCAACGACCTTTGCGTCCTTACCACTTGCTGAGACGATGGTCTCACCTTTCTCATCGTTTATCACTTGAGCATATATAAGTGTATTTGATTTAAAAACAGATAGACGAGGGCGCTTTGAAGTACCAGAAATCTTGGTTCTTATCTTTCGGTGATTGCGCGCTCTCTTTTGATTTTTGAGTTTTGAGTTCTCCATATGTTTATGCGGTCTTCTTGCCTTGCTTCCTCTTCACAACTTCGTCTGAATACCTCATGCCCTTACCCTTGTAAGGCTCTGGCTTCTTCAGAGCTCTCAAACCTGCGGAGAACTCGCCAACAAGGTCCTTATTTATACCAGAAACGGTTATAACATTCTTCTCTGCGATAACCTTGAGTTCTTTAGGAATCTCTACAACAACTGGGTGAGAGAAGCCGAGGGCAAGAACTATAGTGTTACCCTTAACCTCCGACTTAAAGCCAATACCCTCAAGGATAAGTTTCTTCTCAAAGGGTTTGTTGACTCCAGATACCATGTTTTTTATATGAGAAGAAAAGGTGCCCCACAAAGCTCGGTTCTCTAAAGTAAGTTTTTTAGGTTGGACAGAAACTTCGCGATTAGAAACATTTATCTCGATAGATGGGTGGATGATTCTTGTGAGCTCTCCTAAAGGGCCTTTGACAGATAAAGTACCTTGAGAAACATTGATTTCTGTTTTTTCTGGCAGAGTGATAACTTGTTTACCGATACGTGACATAGAGGTTTATTTAAAAATTTTTACCAGATAGAAAACAGTGCTTCACCACCAAGGCCTGCCTTCTTGGCTTTGTATCCTGGCATCACCCCCTTAGGAGTTGAGAGGACCATAATGCCGTAACCTTGTCTGACCGCGCGGATCTCTCCAGCTTTCTTGTACATGCGCTTGGACGGCTTGGAAAGTCTTTTGACCCCCTTTATCTTTGGAATTTGTTTGGTACCGACAGATGGACTTTCGTTATCAAAAATAAGATCAATGGAGAGAAAGTTCTTGGCGCCCTTACTTTTCTTCTCTACATTTTTTACATAACCTTCTGACTTGAGGACTTCAGCGATATCTTTTTTTATATTGGAATAGTTAATCAAAACACTATCCCTGCCGGCAAGGCTTGCGTTCTTTATATGAGTGATCATGTCTGCGATAGGGTCCATGTTTTTGATTACCAAGAAGACTTCTTAATACCAGGGATCTTACCTTCATTTGCAAGCTCTCTGAAGCAAATACGACAGAGTCCGAAGTCGCGCATATAGCCACGACCTCTACCACATCTAAAGCAACGGTTAGTAGCCCGAGTGCTGAACTTGGGCTTCTTTTTGCTTCTGGCTATGACTGAAGTTTTTGCCATTTAAACCGTTAAATAAAGATAATCTGGGAAATAAAAAGGCCTCTAAGGCGTGGCACCAGCTTACCATATGTACCCAACCCCTTCAAGCTCTTACTTTTTAAACGGAAAACCGAGGTGTTCTAGGAGTTTTATAACCTCCGCTTTGTCTTTGGCGGTAGTAACAATGGTGATAGCTAGACCGAAAACATCCTTTAGCTCCTCATCAGAGGTCTCGGGGAAGATGGTGTGCTCCTTGATACCTAGGGTGTAGTTACCCATCTCATCGGCAGAATCTTTAGAGATTCCTCTAAAGTCTTTAGTACGAGGAAGAGAGATATGAATAAGTCTTTCTAAAAAGTCGTACATCCTAGCTCCTCTTATGGTCACTTGGTACCCTACTACATCACCTTGGCGACTCTTGAAGTTGGCGATAGCTACCTTAGCTCCTCTAGGAGAGGCCTTTTGTCCTGTGATCTTAAGAAGTCTATCTTCTACAACCTTTATTTTGTTTTTATCTTTGAAAGATCCAACACCAACAGAAATGACAACCTTAGAGATCTTTGGTTTCTGCATAGTATTTTTGTACCCTTCCAGTTTATTTGTTTTTGTTTTGATAGTTTCCATAAAGTTTTAAGAGAAATTATTTCTTCAAAGCGACATTCGAAGCATCTATAGGATATGACTTCTCTACGATAGTCCCCTTCCCATCTTTCTTCTTAGGTTTTTGTGTAACTTTTTTAATATTCACACCTTCAACTATCACTCTGTTCTCTTTAGGAAAAGATTGCAAAATCTTTCCGACTTTAGACTTGTCTTTGCCTGTGAGCACTATTACGTTGTCGCCTTTCTTTACGTGCATATAAATTTTTATACAACTTCTGGAGCTAGAGAAACTATCTTTTGGAAACCTTTCTCCCCGATCTCTCTTGGTATAGGGCCGAAGATGCGTCCAGCTATTGGCTCTTCTTTGGCATTGTCTAGGATGACAACTGCGTTCTCATCGAAGCGGATGTAGGAACCATCCTTCCTTCTTGTGAGAGCTCGACTCCTGACCACAACAGCGTAGAGAATGTCTTTCTTCTTCACCGCTTTTCGTGGTTCTGCCTTTTGTACAGAGATGACGACAATATCACCAATCTTGGCAAAGCGCTTCTTCGAACCTCCTAGTACCTTAAAGACTCTACCGATCTTTGCGCCAGTGTTGTCTGCTATTTCTACTATTGAGCGAGGTTGGATCATCTTGGTAGGTTTTAGCTTTTAGCTTTTAGGATAAAGTGCTTATCTTTAGATATCGGACGAGTCTCCTCGATAGAGACCTTATCGCCTATCTTGGCGGTATTGCCAGCATCATGAGCCTTGAACTTCTTTGAAGATTTTACAAATTTCTCGTATTTTGGATGCTTCTGATACTTCTCTACGAGCACAACAATAGTATCCTTCATCTTGTCTGAGACGACTGTGCCGGAGAGAACTTTCTTTTTGAGATTATTTTTATCCATATTATTGTCTGGTGACAATCCTCGTCTTTACTGGAAGTTTGGTCCCCGCTTTCCTCAATGCTTCAGTGGCCAGAGCTTCGGTCAAACCATCGACCTCAAAGATAACCGTGCCAGCTCGAACTGGAGCCACATAACCCTGGAGATCTCCCTTACCTTTACCCAACTTCACTTCAGCGGGTTTTGAAGTATAAGGCATATCGGGAAAAATGCGAATCCAAAGTCTACCCGTCTTACCTATTGAGCGAGAGAGTGCTTTTCTAGCTGCTTCTATTTGGTTGCTCTTTATTCTTGCTTGGTCAAGAGCCTTAAGACCATAAGAACCAAAGGCTACTGTTGTACCACGAGTAGCAGGACCAACCTTTAAAGGGTTCTTCCTCATAGTGTGCCACTTTCTGTATTTTACTTTCTTAGGGAATAACATGGTGGTCTAAATTATTTCTTATCTTTTTCGAAAATCTCTCCCTTGTATATCCAGACCTTAACACCGATAGCTCCGTAAGGCATTATAGCTTTGGTGCAAGCGTAATCTACATCAGCACGAAGAGTTTGAAGTGGGATACATCCAAGCTTTCTGTCTTCAGTACGACTCATGGTGGCACCTCCAAGTCTTCCGGAAAGATATATTCTCACTCCCAAAACATCTCTGTTAGCCATTACCTTCTCAAGCATCGACTTCATCACACGGCGGAAAGGCAAACGCTTCTCAAGACCATCTGCTACCATCTCGCCTACTATTGCTGCGTTAGATTCTGGTGACTTAACCTCTTTGATATCAAGTTTGAGTTCAACCTTTTGTGGCAACAGCTTCTTCTTTTCTAAAAGTTTTTTGATTTCTGCCAAAAGCTTTTGTGAGCCATCGCCTTGTCTGCCTATGATCATACCTGGTCTTGAGGTTGAAATGACAACTCTTATAGCTTTTTGGTTCCTCTCTATTTCTATATCAGCAACAAAGTTACCTTTGAGCTTCTTCTCAAGGAAGCGTCTCACAACTACATCGAGCTCTAGATATTCTTTAAACTTTCCTTTAGGAGAAAACCATCGACTCTTCCAGTCGCGCAATATTCCTAACCTATGTGAGTATGGATGTACTGTGTGTGTCATATTATTTCTTTGGAATCTTAACTTCTTTCTCAGCCAAAACAATATTGATATGAGATGTGCGCTTCCTTATAGGGTTCGCCATACCACGAGAACGAGGACGTCTGCGGTAGAGTATTGGTCCGCCATCTACTTTTATTTCCTTCACAACCAAGTTATCCAAAGAGAGGGAAAGGTTTTTGGCGTTAGCTATAGCTGAAGACAAAAGTTTATGAAGAGGTTGGGAAGATCTCTTTGTAGTGAAAGTGAGTGTATCTAGTGCTTGTTGCACAGACTTACCTCTGACCAAATTGGCTACAACACGAACCTTTCTAGGAGATTGTCTGTAATTATTAAGTTGTGCTTTAGCTTCGGCCATTTTTTTATTTTATTTCTTTGTTTCTGTAGCACCCTTAGCAGCCTTAGCAGCAGAGATCTCGGCTTCCTTAGCTTTTATCTCAATCTCCTTCTGCATCTTACCTCCGTGTCTTACGAACTTGCGAGTGAGAGAAAACTCTCCAAGTCTGTGACCAACCATATCTTCAGTGACAAAAACTTCCACATGATCCCTGCCGTTGTGCACCCCAAAGGTAAAGCCAACCATCTCTGGTGAAATCTGGCAGGCTCTAGACCACGTCTTAATAACGCCGGTTGAGGTCGGTTTCTTGCCCTCAATTTTTTTCAAAACTCGAGGGTCAACATATGGTCCTTTGTAGCCAGATCTAGTCACGAAAAGATAAATAAAAGCCCTTTCAGAGCTCGCAATATAGTATAGAAATAAGGGGTTTATGTCAAACAAAAGCAAAAAAAGACCGACACATTGTGTCGGTCTTGGCCCAAGCTAAGAGCCCTAGAGAAAGTTAACCAGAGAGACTTTTCAGGATCTCTAGTCCACGCTCCCTAACCTCCTCCTCTTCCTCGTAGTACCGTTCGGTCGGTTCCGCCACGATCTTGCCACTGCGAGTGACGAGAGCATGACAGGGGACAACTTCTGGTTGGCGTTGAACGAGTTCGACCACAGCCACACGGTTTGGATTCTGCCAAACATGGCAGGTCCAGACAGCTTGGATGGAGAGAGCTCGGAGAGCCTCGAGACCCTCAGTGGGCACCTCGTAGACTTCCTCGATCTCACTGATCCGCCGAAAGCTGAGGACCACCACATGTTTCGTGGTTTTCCCCGGCTTACGATTCTCGTACACGTGGGCATCGACAAGACGAAGGCTATTGGCCGCAAGACCTTTGCGGAGAAGCGCTACTTGCGTCTTCTGAATGTTCTTCAGAATCTCATAGCCCCGACCCACCCGTTCACGCTGACGCTTCTCCAAAAGCTCACGCTCTGACTTGCGATCGATCGCACGAAGTCCTTGAGGGATCATTCGTGGATTATTGAAGTGGAACTTCACCAACACGGCATCGTTGTCGGCAAGTATGATGCCAACTGAACCAATCTCCAACGACATTTAGCCTCCTTAGGCCTACGGAAAAGGGAGATTGCAAAAGATCTGTTACTATTTTAATAATATCACAATCAACAGATTTTGTCAATGATTAAAAGAAAGCCCCACGAAAATCCATGGGACTTTCGTGGGGCCGTAGTGGCACCGATCAGGCGGAGAGTAGGGCGAGGATCTCCCTGCCCTTCTCACGAACCTTCTTGAGACGAGTGACCTTCTTCCTCTCCTCCTCCTCTCTCTTTCTCTCCGTCTCTTCCGCCCTTGCGGAGGAAGTGATGGAGTCGAGAGTAGAAGCGAGCTCGTTGTAGGCCAAGACGGCCTCTTCGAGATCATCACCTTCCGAGATCTTGAGGAAATGATCGAAGACTGATTGAGCCTCCTCTTCTCGAGAAGACCAAGCATTCGGAGAGATCGTCTTGATCCTCCTGCTTGTATCCTCGAACATCTGTGTAACTCGAGCAGAGTCCACGAGATCTTCGATGAAGTCCTCGATCTCCTTCATAAGCACCACTCCTGTAGAGATGGTGAGCTCATGAGTGTTGATGTCTCCGTTGAGGATCCTTCCACAGAAGTGAAGGAGTGCACCCTTCTTCTCCTCGAACTCCTTCACCCGCGGAGTATGCCCCACTGGTCCGTTGAAGACGAGACAGAGGATCTTCCAGAAGTACTGGAACTCCTCGAGGAACTTCACCAAACCCTCATCCGAGGGCTCGAAACGGAACTTCTTCTGCTTGGTCATGCTTTCCTCCTAAGAAGTTGGACTACGTCTGACGAAATGAACATTCTTACATCTTTCTTTATCCTAGCATACTTCAATATATTTGTCAATAGTAAAAATAGCAAGAAAAAACCCCAGAAACTAGTTCTGGGGGTATATAGCTTGGTACACACTCTCACCTGACAGACCTGTCAGCCATCTGAGACGCCGATCTTTTCTTTTGGCTTGCCGACCAAGACGATTCACAACTTCATGAAAATCTTGAGAAAAGATCATTTTCTTTCGACCATTCCCATTACTCAAGATCTTCGTCTCTCTTTCTGCAACCCTCATGAGCTCATTAAGCTTAATGAAGGCTTCTCGTTTTTCGAGAATCGACTTTATGTTATGGATACGAATAGAGTCAAACTTCTTAATCTCGTCTCTGATTTCGTATCTACGACTCACCTCTGGACGCAGAGATTGAAGTCTTTTCCACATCAAGTCGACGGCAAAAAGAGAGACTAAGAACTTGTTCTCATACCGATAAAGATTCGCTGTGACCCCCCAAGCCAATGAGGTGATAGGTCTCAACTCTAGAGGACTTATCGGGTCATAGAGAGAGTCGAGAGAATCGATAGCATAGGCAAGCTCGTCTCTGACTCTTTCCGCTGTCGGAACACGAAGGAGAATACCGGGAAAAATGAATCTCACTTCTTTGATCTTCTGATCGAGTTCGTAGAGAGCTTTTTTTGCCACTCCTCTGATCCTAATGATCTTCTTTCGGTTCATTCAAACTCCTTATTCTTAGGTTTTTGAGGTACTGATTCCTTGCCGAATTTATAATGTTTTATCTTATCCGTCAAGCAATACATAACAAAAAGGGCCCGAAGGCCCTTTTTGTTATGTATCCAAGATACAGTGAGAAACCTTAGGTATTATCTAGCTTAATACCAAGATTAGCTGTGATGCTTACCACTCATATCACCACGAAGTCTCTCAATAAAGCGAGCAGCTGCCTCCTGACCACCAAGGCCAAAAGAAAGACCAAGCGCAAGAGAGATAGCAATAACAATACCGGTGAAGAGTGTTTGACTAAAGGCTGCGGCAATGCCGAGTTGGGATAGCGCTACAAGAATAGCGAAGATCCATACAGACCATTTAGCTACAGTACCCGCAAAGTGTGCTGAGCGAATCTCTGCAGTACGAGCAGCTGTAACCACCACTCTCTCCAATATATCGCCTATAACTCCTCCTAGGAGCAACACAAGAGAAGCAACTATAACTCTAGGAAGATAAGCTATGATCACCTGTTGTAGGAAGAGGTTTACTTGAGTGAGGCCTAGCACATCGAAGGCTGCAACCAAGAAAACGACTATTACAAACCACTTAACAAGACCTCCGACAAATGCACCAGAGTCAAGGTCAATGCCCCCGCGACGCATAAATGACTCAAAACCTGCGCGACGTAGCGCCTCATCAATCTTCAAAGAGCGAAACACTTGCCAAATTGCCCGGCCGAGCAAGGCGCCAACAAGCCACCCTAAGATGACTATGATAATAGCGACGACAAGGTTCGGGACGAAATTAACAACCCCCATCCAAAGATTTTGGAATGAGAGAGTAAGAACGTCTCCCCAGTTGGTTAAATACATAAATCCTTTACTGTTTGTTTGACTTATAAATACCGCTTAATGGGTATGGATTTATTATACACCGCTTTGAAGCCCGACCTTATCCATAAGTTTTCTATGTGGATAATCTAGAATATCGCGTATAAGCTTGTCATAAACACCCAAACGATACTTAAAATCACTAGTTTCAAAGGCTGCATAGCGAAGTTCCCTACCCAACTCTGCCTCAAGAGCCGATATAGCCCTTATAAGCTTTCCTTCCCTTATTTTATCCCCCACCACAAGGAGATCCACTCTAGCTTCTGGGTCATACTTAAAGACTCCAGAGGTCAAAATGAGTCTAAGGTTACCAGCCTTTGAGAGGCGTTTGACTATCTCTCGCTCGGTCACTGGTGAGGCCTCCATGAGGAATTGCTCTATGGCGGATAGATACTCGTAATCCTTGTTTAAAGCATAACCTCTAACCCGCTTCAAAATAAGCCCAGCTTTGACCAAAGCATTGAGCTCTCTTCTCACAACTTTTGAAGAAGATCGAACCTTTTCTGAAATGGATTTGAAAGAGAAGATAGTATTTGAATTGAATACAAAGAGACGCATTATCTTCACCTTCCCCTCACCACCGAATATATGAGAAATGGACTTCGACATGGGGGTATTGTACTCCCCATTAGCCCAAAAGAAAACAGTGAGAGTAACTTTTCCACCAGCCGTCGCTTCGCTCCTTAAGAACCCTCGGTTCTCAACGAAAAATACCCGTACGGGTATTTTTCTGCTTTCCTCCACGGGAGACCAAATGTTCTCCCGACCCCTCTCAAGCTGGGGTAAAAGTAACTTTATTTCAAAGTTACTTTTCCTCCAGCTTCCTCAATTTTCTTCTTGAGAGCTTCAGCTTCCTCC
>CAYGLE010000015.1:0-9522 GCA_964350995.1 uncultured Candidatus Saccharibacteria bacterium | reverse complement strand
TCTTTTATTTTCCAAGAAGCGTATTGAGCTGTATCACTACTTTTGTATACCCCTATCCAATTTTTGTCTGGCACTGAGACACTTTCTTTTATAAGAGTGTCGCAAGCATGAAAAACAAAAGGGCATTGTAATTTTTTCTTTGCTTCAAGCATTGATAGACCTAAGCTAGAACCAGGGCCGTCGAAATTCTTCACCTCTACATATTCAATTTTATAGTTTGGATAAGCTAAAGAGAGAAAATCCTTGATCTGATTACTAAAGTGTCCAACTGTTATAACAAAACTTGTATTGCTAGGATAAGACTCAATAATATGCGATATGGCTGGCTTGTTGCCAATACGTACCAAAGCTTTATTTGTGTACTTAGTAAGATCGCCAAGTCGAGAACCTGTACCAGAAGTTGTAATAAGAACTTTATAATCCATAAATAGATTCGTCTATAGTTTTTCTTAAGGCATGTACCTTGTTGTATAAAGTATCTTCGTGTGGTCTATATATCGTGCCTGTACCACACACCAAAAGATTTGCCCCCATTTTCACCATCTCTGGGGCTGTCTCTGGTGTTACTCCGCCATCTATCTCTATTAAAATATTTTTATAATCTTTTATCTTCCCAGATACAGCCTTAATTCTATCAAGTGTTTCTGGCAACATCTTCTGGCCTAAGATACCCGGACGAATAGCCATGAGTTCGACAAGATCAAGTTCGTGTATAACTGAATCTAGAACAGATACGTCTGTCTCCACCTTGAGCACTGCGCCAGCTTTGACACCACACTCTTTGATCATCTTTATATTGCTCAATAGATCTCCCTTAGCTTCAGTATGGATCGCAATGTAATCGGCTCCGGCCTTTGCAAAAACTGGTATGTATTTCTCTGGTTCATCTAGCATAAGATGAACATCAATTGGGATATTAGTTACTTTTTTAATAGCAGTAAGCATCTCTGGATAGAGCCCAATACGAGGCACAAAATGCCCATCCATGACATCAAAATGAAGAAAATCTATATTAGCTTTTTCCAACTCCTTGATCTCCTCAAAAATCTTGAGAGGATCTCCACATATAAGTGATGCAGCTAAAAAATATTTCATTCAAGATTAGAGTGTCTCCCCCACATAGTGTCGTGAGTCTCGTTCATCTCTTCCATAAGACGCAAAACCAAAGCATCAAACAAGATTACCAAACTCTGCTCATTAAGAGTCGTCATCGGTTGTGCAGATTTAAGTCCTTTTACATCCTTAGTCTTAGAAGGAGCTCTAAGCTCGACAATAATATCAGCAAGTTTCCCCATACGAGATTCCGGATTACCTGTGATAAGTGCGACGTGAGCTTTATTCTTTTTGGCTATTTTTACCAGCTGAAAAATCGTTTCTGTTTCTCCAGAACCAGATGCAACAATAAGAAGATCCCCCTTTCCTATCGAGGGCACAGTAGCATCGCCGATCATGTGAGAGTTAAGACCTAGATGGCCAAGTCTCATGGCAAAACCTCGCACAGCAAGCCCAACGCGACCAGCACCAACCAAGACTATTTTATTTTTATCTGGAATAACATCAACCAGTTCTTTAATCTGGTCTTCTTTGACTTGAGAAAGTACTGACTCCATCTCCTTTAGAATAGTTTTGATATGCTTTTTTATCATTTTATTTAAAGAATTTCTCTTTAATATGGAGACATGCCTCACCTACTGCACCCTCTCCAGCTCTGTGATTTGTCACAAAACTTGCCTTATCACGAGCAATGTAGAAAGCGCTTGCTGGAGCAATACTATAACCCATAAGAGGGAAAATTTCTGCATCATGCAAGCTGTCACCCATGAAGATTGATTCGTCGAGTTTAAAATTTTTTTTAAACCAATCCAACCGATCTTTCTCGCTGACTAATTCAAGTTTAAGACCCATATCATCGACAATACGCTTTTTGGTTATTCCAAATCCTCTCTTGTCTGCGGAGACAACTTGAATATTTATTAATCCACTAAGCATTTTTATACCATCGTTATCATGAGGGCCAAAAATCTTCGCGAATTTACCCTCTTCTGTGTAGAGAAATTGACCCGTAGTAAAAACCCCATCGACATCAATTATAAAGTTTTTTGGCTTATCCATATGTGTGCTATCCTAGCATAGTAGTATGCATGGCCTAAAGAAAACGGCGCTCCAAATATTATACCCTCTGGAACGTATCTTCAAGATAGACTTAAAATATCTAGCCTCTGGAGGCTTCTGGACTGGGGTCTCGTTTTTCGTTGGATTAGTTGGTTCTATTGTCAGTATGGTGGCCTTTGGTAACCTCCTACCTCGAGAAACTTACGGCACCTATAGCTACCTTCTATCACTCGGCGCATCACTTTCATTTCTAACTCTATCAGGAACTGGTACCGCAGTGATGCGCGCTGTAGCAAGAGGCTATGAAAACGTAGTTCCATACGCCCTGAAAATGCAGCTCAAGTGGAATACACTCGCGTGTTTAACAATACTCGCAGTTGCGACTTATTACGGATATAAAGGTAATTTTCTCTTCGCAACCTCCTTGGCACTTCTTGTATTGGCTTACCCAATAGCCGAAACATTTCATGTTTACAAATCTATACTGACTGGAAAAAAACGCTTTGACACCCTAATGAAGATGACAACCGTAACCACCCTTATAGGCACGATTGCTACTGTCTGGATCTTATTGCTTACAGACAATATCCTCTCACTCATCATCCTCTATATGGTAATGAGTATCATTCCAAACATAATCGCGTATAAGTTATCGATCCGAGATATCGACCAATCTCAACCAGATGAAAACCAGATAATGGAGATGAGAAGAACATCTCTGCACCAAACTGGAGCTGGTATCATTGGAATCATCGCTTCTTACATTGACAAGGTGGTGCTCTTCCAAGTAGCTGGCCCTGCTGTACTCGCTGTCTACACATTTGCCATTGCTGGACCTGACAGGCTCAAGAGTCTTGCCAAGAATTTGATGAGCGTTGGCTTCCCTAGTCTGACAAGTAGGTCACTAGACCAAATAGAGAAAGTAGTTTATTGGCGAATACTACTTTCCTTAATAGTAGGAGTAGGCTTTTTTGTGATTTATTGGTTCTTATCTCCTGTACTTTTCAAATTATTTTTACCTAAATATCTAGATGCTGTTTCTTATTCGAGAGTTCTCTCTCTAGGAATTATATTTATACCTGTATCAACTTATTTTGGTGGAATTTTTGCTGGTCAGAACATGCTTAGAGCAACATATGCCCTAAACTTGATAAACCACATTATCCGTATTACCCTCTTCTTAATCTTCGGTTGGATGTGGCAGATTTGGGGATTAATAGTCGCCTCCATAACTTCCCAATTTATAAACGCATTTGCGGGCCTAGTGATTTGGTGGATAGAATCAAGGCGTCTGATTAAAATCAATGAAATCAAATAGTCGTACTTCAATTTCTACTTCTGTGCGACGTCACTTTGTCGATAATTTCTTTTTTACAAACAGAGATCTTATAAGAGGTCAGATAATAGATATCGGTGGAAAAAAATCAAACAAAAGAGGTTTATTCAACGTAGACAAATATTCTCCAACTGTCACATATGTAAATATTGAAAAAGATACTAATCCAGATATTTTAGCCCCTGCTGAAAACATCCCTATTTCTAAAGAGCAATTTGATGTAGCAATAATGGGTGAGCTACTTGAGCATGTGCCAGACCCAATAAAAGTAGTGAGTGAAGCATATAGAATTCTAAAAAAAGACGGGATGCTCATCATCACTGTCCCCTTTATGATAGGTATACACGGAGACCCATTTGACTACGGGAGATACACAGAAACATTTTGGAAAGAGGTTGCTGAGAAATGTGGTTTTGAAATTGTTAAAATCGAAAGACAAGGAAGTATTTTTGCTGTCATGGCGCTAATGTTCCAGCACCTGTTTCTTGCAAAAGGGATCTCTTGGAGACCTATTCAAATACCACTTATAAAGTTTTTGATGTGGATAGATAGAAAGACGATAAACACCAAGCTTACTGCTTGGACCACTGGATATGGTATTGTGCTTAAAAAATAAGTAGAATTAGTCTCTTGCTATGAAAATACTCGGCATATCCTTAGGACACGATAGTAATTTCGTCCTTGTAGAAGATGGGGTGATAAAAAGCATGGTAGAGGTTGAAAGATTCTTTAGACAAAAAAGATACAAACTTTCTGCACAAACAACAGAGCTGGGTAAAATCGTGAACACTTATCAATATACTGACGTTGCAGATCTAAAATTATTTTTGAATAAGATCAAAGAAGATTGGGGAAAACATTTTGATGCAGTAGCTGTGCAAAATCAAGGACGAAAAGAAGAGTATCAAAATCTTTTGGAAATATTAAAAGAAGAAGGCATTTCGTTCAAAAACTCTTATCATGTAGACCATCATCTATCCCATGCTTCTCTCTCCTATTTCACCTCACCATTTAAAAATTCTTTAATTTTAAGCTTTGATGGCATAGGTAATGATGGGAAAACGGTTTTCTTCCAAGCAAATGAGAGCGACATCAGTTATTCAGCAAACATCGAAACAGCTTTTGGGCAAAGCTACAACAATTTAGGATACATAATTGATATAAAACCAGAAATCGATGGTAGCACTGCTGGAAAAGTTATGGGTCTTGCGAGCTACGGAGAGATAAGAAGCGAATGGATACCTTATGCTAGAAAGTACGTCTTAAAATACAAAAAACTGAAAAGTGCGAAAATAGAAGGATTGAGTAGCTATGGTAAGGGCCATAGAGTAAATGACATAGGGTTGAGGGATATACCAGAACTGAAAAAATACATCAGAAAAAGAAAGTATCCTTTTGAAATAAAAAATTTTGAAGAAAAATTAAAATTTTTATTTGGAATTCTTAAAGATACAGAACTACAGTTGCCGGGACCAGAACACAAAGACTCTCAAGATCTTATAGCTACCGTCCAACATGTTTGGACAGATGAGGTACTAAAGTTGTTAAAGATTCATAAAAAAGATAATAAAAACCTTTGTGTCGTGGGTGGTTGCGCACTCAACGGCACAACAAACTATGAAATAGAAAAAAGTGGTTTATTTAAACATATACATTTCATCCCCAACCCATCCGACTGCGGTCTATCAGGAGGGGCAGCTTTGTACACATACTATGTAACATGTAAAAATAATTTTGAAGGAGCAAAAGAGTTTTTCTCTCCACACCTTGGTTCTCTCCCCCACGATCTAGATGAAATTGATTCTCTTTCAAAGAAATACCCAAACAAGAAAGTGGAAGATGAAGAATTGCCAAAAATCCTAGCAAAACTTATTTCTCAAGATTTTATCGTTGGCCTAGTGAGAGGAAACTATGAGGTGGGTCCAAGAGCTCTTGGCAACCGATCAATACTTTGCAATCCACTGAACAAAAAGATGAGAGATATTTTAAATGACAAGGTAAAACACCGAGAGTGGTATCGTCCATTTGCCCCCATGGTTACAGAGGAAGATTCTAAAAAATATTTCACCAATGACAATCCAGTACCTTACATGTCAGTAATCTGCGACACACGAAAAGAATTTAGAGAAAAATTACCATCCATAACCCATGTGGACGGTACTGCTAGAATTCAAACCGTCAAAAAATCGCAAAATCTGTTTATTTACCAGACCCTCAAAGAATTTGAGAAGATTACTGGTATACCAGTACTTCTCAATACATCATTTAACCCGGGCGGAGAGCCTATTTTAAACTTCTGCAAAGTAGCTTTGGAGATGCTTGATAAGACAGATCTAGACTTGGTAATTATTGAAAATACTGTATTCTCTAATCATGATAAAAAGCATCTTCTCGAGACCATATAGTCGATTATATATTGTTGGAGATAGTGCCGGTTGGTCTATAGATGAAGATGCCAAAATTCTCAAAACTATTGGAGGCAAAATTGGACTGAAGCCAAAGATTGTAAGGAAAATGTATTTGAATCTGCCCCAGTTTGTACACTATACTTCTCAATTCTCCCTCATTGATGAATCTATATATAAGAGCAGAAACAAAATATCCGTAGATTATTACCACGGCAAACCAGACCAACAAGAAAGTTTTAGAAGATGTTTTGAATCTTTAAAAAAACATCATAAAGAAATCTATAAGGTCCGTGTCTCCACCAAAGAAATGGAAACTTTAATAAAATCAAGTGGGATAAACCCAGACAAAGTTATAAGAATACCGATAGGTATAGATCTGGAAATTTTCAAACCACAAACAGAAAGAGATAAAAGCAATAGGAGAAAAGAATTAAATATATCTAAAGATGCCTTTGTAATAGGATCTTTTCAAAAAGATGGTGTCGGATGGGGTGAAGGCAACGAACCAAAACTCATCAAGGGACCTGATATTTTCTTAAAGGTTATAGAGAAGTTAAAAAAGGAAATACCAAGCTTGTTTATCTTGCTTTCTGGACCATCAAGAGGATACGTAAAGAATGGACTAGATAAGATAGGTGTGCCATACAAACACGTTTATTTAAAAAACTTCGAGGAAATAAGCTCTCTTTATGATGTTTTAGACTTATACCTTATAACCTCACGAGAAGAGGGTGGGCCAAAGGCCTGTCTTGAGTCTATGGCAAAAGGAGTGCCTCTTGTAACAACAAGTGTTGGTCAATGCAAAGACTTAGTAATAAACGGCAAAAATGCTATGATGTCTAATATCGACGATATCGATGGTCTCTATGAAGCATCCACTAAGATCATTGGGGATGTCTCTGTACAACAAGAGCTTATAAATCAAGGTTTCGTCACGGCTCAAAACAATAGTCACAACTCTCAAATTCTACTATGGAAAGAATTCTTCAAAGAATAAACCACTTTCTAAACGGACCAGAAATATCTATTTTTCATAAATTTCAGAAGCCTCCTTATGGCGGAGGTAACCAGTTTTTACTAGCTCTAGCAAAAGAGCTTAGACGTCAGGGGTATGATGTGGGAGCAAACAATATAGGACGAAAGACTAAAGTGGTCCTCTTCAATTCTTTTGAGTTTGATAGAGAAAAACTTGAAAAATTACATAAAAAATACAAACCAAAGATGATCCAGCGACTCGCCGGACCGATAGGCACGTATCGTGGCACCGATACCAAGATAGATGAAGAGATTTGGACTTGGAATGGAGAATTTGCTGACTCTACCATCTTTATTTCCGATTACTCTTATAAAAAATATCTATCTCTTGGACTAATTTATAAAGATCCTCACACCATCCTCAATGCCTCCGATCCAGAAATCTTTAATAGAAAAGGAAGGATCGCACCACCCGACGGCAAGAGAAAGATACGTCTTGTAGCTACCGCATGGTCGGACAACCCCAAAAAAGGTGGCCCCCTGCTCTCATGGCTTGATCAAAATCTTGATCACTCAAAATACGAACTGACCTTCGTGGGTAGGACAAAAGCCGAATTAAAAGGTGCCAAAGTTATAGATCCAGTCCCTTCAGAAAAATTGGCAGAAATACTCAAAACTCAAGACATATATATAGCCCCAAGCCAAGATGATCCATGTAGTAATGCTTTGGTTGAAGCTCTTACTTGCGGTCTTCCTGCCGTCTTCTTAAAATCTGGTGGACACCCAGAACTTGTCGGAGAAGGAGGAGAGGGATTTAGTGGAGAAGAAAATGTTTTGGAAGCTATCGATAAAGTTGCCGAAAATTACCAAAAATACCAAGATAAAATCAGCAATCCGACAATAAGCGAGACAACCAAAAAGTATTTAGAGGTCCTTCTGTCGACAAAATGAAATTGAAAAAATATATACCAACCTTCCTTAAGTATCCACTTATAACCATATATGTTCTTTACAGATGTATAACCCGGGGTACCCAAGCCAAGGAGATAAAGCTAAATCTTGCTGGTGTGTTACCCAACTCAAAAAGTAAGATTATTGTACACGGAGGCAAGGTCAAACTCCTTGCTCTACGCGAATATTTTGGAGACAGTTGGAAAAACTTCAATATCGCATATTTTGTCTCAAGCGGTCTTCCCTTTGCCCCCAGCTTATGGATTAGGATATACAAACTCTTCGGTATTAAGATAGTTTGGAATCAAAATGGTTTTGCCTATCCAGCGTGGGCTGGGTTAAATACTAACCGCATTAATCTCTTAATGGAGCCGTTGCAAGCAGCAGACTATGTCGTTTTCCAAACAGAATTTACTAAGAGATGCACAGACAAATTTCTTGGGGGATACAAAGGACAATTTTCTATCTTAATAAATCCAGTTGACACCAAAGTCTTTAAGCCAAGTGAGGATCTATTGCCCGTAGATCCACTTATGGTACTTATGTCTGGACATCATTTTGAGTCGGAAGAGAGGTTGCGTGTCTCACTTGAATCAATACGGATACTAAGGCAAAGAGGTCACAACGTGCGCCTTGTGGTGATAGGCAATACCCAAAAATTACCAGAGGAAAATTGGATTGATGTACTGGGACGCTTTACACAATCTGAGGCCCCCAACCTTTACAAAAAAGGTCACCTTTTGCTCCATCTCAAGAGCCTAGACCCGTGCCCAACCTTTGTTCTTGAGGCTATTGCCTCGGGACTGCCCGTAGTAGCTTTGGAAAATGGTGGCTTACCCGAGATGCTAGACAGTAACTCAGGCATACTTATACCGTCCAAGGAAGACTTTGAGGTCTTCCACTACCCGAGCCCCGACGCAGTCGCAGACGCTATACTAAAGGTTAAGGATAACCTTATAGAGTTTAGTCGAGGGGCTAGAGAGAGAGCTCTCCTTTTCGACAAGGAACTCTGGCTCAAAAAACATGAAGGCATATTTAACCAATTATTAAAATGAAGCCAAAAATCTCTGTCATAATGCCGGTGTTAAACGGCGAAAAATACTTGGCTAAAGCAATCCAAAGTATTTTAGATCAATCTTACGGAGACTTTGAATTCATAATAATAAATGATGGATCAACTGACCAAACAGAGAAAATAATCAAATCTTTCGGCGACCCTAGGATAATCTATATAGATAACGGCAAAAATCTAGGACTAGCAAAATCATTCAATATTGGTATAGATAGAGCTAAAGGAGAGTTTATCGCGAGGATGGATGCCGACGATATTAGTAGGAAAGATAGATTCATCAAACAATTTTCCTTTCTAGTGAGAAAGTCTCATATCGGTATTATTGGCTCAAGTATTATAGTAATAAACGAAAAAGGAGAAGAGCTTTATGTCCATAAAAAATCAATCAATCATAAAAACATAAAATTCTCTAGTCTATTCTCTACCCCAATGCACCACCCAACTATTATGGGAAGAACAGAAATTTTCAAAAATCACCATTTCAACGAAATACTATCAAATTCTGAAGATTACGAGCTCTGGAGCAGACTTCTATTTAATACAGATATCAAATTCGCCAATATTAAAGAACCTCTCTTAATGTATAGAGTTTACCCGGGATCCTTTACTCAAACATTAAATCTAGATAAACGATCTATCTCAGCTCATAACACAATAAAAAATATTGG
>CAYGLE010000014.1:3861-9532 GCA_964350995.1 uncultured Candidatus Saccharibacteria bacterium | reverse complement strand
GCACAAACTAAAAACCTCGCACGAGGCGAGGCTTCTAGTAAATCATCTGGACATTCTCACGAAACGGCAAGATCTTCTTTTTCTAAGGATGTTTCTGTTAAAACATCAGAAGTTCTTGTCGGTAGATCGTCTGAACCTCGAAATAATTTTCGAACCTCAGAAAACCTACGTCCTATCTCACGATCTGGGTCTTCAGACCCCAAATCACGACATCTGCTCCGCGACTAGGGCTCGAACCTAGGACATCCTCCTTAACAGGGAGGCGCTCTACCAACTGAGCTATCGCGGAATATTAAAACTTAAAACTAAACTCTATTCCACTACCCTACTAATAGGCGGGGCTATCGCGGAATACAGAGATATTATCAAAAAAGACTTTCAAGTGGAAGTTGGTGAGATTTGCATCCAATTTATGTTGTATAATTTTTATATGAACTCGTTTCGGACTTTTGTTCGTAAACATCTTTCAACACACTCACTCCTCTTCCTTTTCGTTTGTGGCTTTATCGGGCTAGGAGTCAGCGGTAAGGTTTTCATGCAAAATGTAGATACGATCTTCACAGACATCAGCGTAAGCTCCTATACTTCGCTCCACACAGCATTTGTAAATAAGAAAAACGATTTTACAAAACTACCCAACACTCCTCCCCCATCCCTCAAGGTGCCAAATAGAAGCTTTGCTTTTGGAGAGAAAAGTGAGGAAGTACTACTACTTCAGAATTTCTTGCAATGGAGAGGTTTCTGGCCTAAGGATGAGCCTACCACAGGCTATTTTGGTCCTCTAACCTTAGAAAGTGTCAAAAAATACCAAGAAACCCAAAAAATAGAAGCGGAAGGTGTAGTGGGCCCTAAGACCAGAGAAGCTTGGAAAAACGATCTAGAAAGAGCTTCAGAATAATACACAGGTAAAGACTAGTTAAACTCACAAAACCTGTGTAAAATAAAGGTTAATAGCTTCCACAGGGATGAGCACCTTTTTTGATTCACCAATAGAGATAGAGAAACCTTGGGGGAAATTTGTGCAATTTACAAAAAATGAGTCTTCGACAGTCAAAATTTTAACAGTCAAGAAGAATGAAGCTTTCAGTCTCCAGTATCACAAAGAAAGAGAAGAGTTTTGGCTCATTATATCTGGCTCTGGCACAGTACAAATAGGAGAAGAGGTTTTTGAGATTAAACAAAGTTCTCGCTTTTTTATCCCTAAAGGAGTAAATCACCGTATAAATGCCGGTGAAGAAGACGTCGTGGTACTAGAAATTTCTACAGGAAACTTTGATGAAGAGGACATCGTGCGATTAGAAGATCGTTATGGTCGAGTCAACAAATGAGTGACCTCTTTTTCAACTCAATACTCCTTATATCTATTTCTTTCTTTCTCCTACTCATACTTTGGCTTCTATCGGAGCCCGTCAAGCAGGTTGTAAAAAAAATCTTACTCAATAGAGCTCCTCACAACCCAGTACTCGCTCCTCATGGTTTAAACGATTGGGAAACTCACTCTGTATTTAACCCAGGTGCCTTCATGGATGATGAGGGTATGATCCATCTTCTATATAGAGCTATAGGTCTCGATGGCCTCTCAAAGATCGGTCATGCCGAAAGTAAAGATGGAAAAAAATTTGATAGAATATTCGGCTTCCCTGTTTATCATCATGACCACTCTTCAAAAGATAGTCGTAAGGAAAGCGAGAAGGTGTATAACCCAAGTCTCTACGCGTCAGGGGGAGGCTGGGGTGGATGCGAGGACCCAAGAACAGTTTTGATAGAAGATAATGTTTATATGAGTTACACCGCCTTTGAGGGTTGGCACTCTGTAAGAATTGCTTTGACCTCAATAGGTCTTGAAGATTTCAAAAACGGTAGATGGAATTGGAAGAAGCCTAAACTTCTTTCTGCCCCTGGCACAGTAGAAAAAAACTGGGTACTCTTCCCTGAGAAAATCAATGGTAAGTTTGTCATTCTCCATAGTATTTCTCCAGAAGTTAAAGTGGATTATGTAGAAAATTTTGATTCTTATAATGGAAATAAATTTATAAATAGCCAAAACGCTCCTACCCGAGGAGGACGAGAGGGATATTGGGATAATTGGATGCGTGGCGCTGCGGCACCTCCTATTAAAACCGATATTGGCTGGCTTCTCTTGTATCATGCCATGGATAAAAATGACCCAGATAAATACAAACTCGGTGCGATGATCCTGGATACAAAAGAACCAACAAAAATACTTTTCCGCTCCCCATCCCCAATCCTTTCTCCAGAAATGAGTTACGAAAACGATCTAAAGCCTGGAGTTGTATATGCCTCTGGAGCAGTAGTAGTTGGAGACGATCTGCATGTCTATTATGGTGGAGGGGATAAATATATTTGTGTAGCTCACACAAACTTAAAGGAGTTACTTAATTGGCTCGTAGAGCACGGTAAAGTATAATTAAATAAAATGTTCACTGTAAAAAAATCAGAAGAAAATCCAATACTCTCTCCAAGAAAAGAACATCCTTGGGAGGCAGCAGCTGCTTTCAATTGGTGTCCGGTAAAAGACGGGAACCTAACCCATGTCGTCTATCGCGCTCTATCAGAAAGAGAATTGCTTGAAGAACCTAAGATTCACCGTTCTGTCATTGGACGAGCCACAACTAAAAACGGAAGAGAGTTTTTTGATAGACAACCATTCATTACTCCAGAAAAAGATTTTGAGAAATATGGATGTGAGGACCCAAGAGTTACCAAACTTGGTAAAAAGTATTTCATCTTTTACACAGCACTCTCTACTTACCCCTTTAACGCCGATGGTATCAAGGTAGCAGTCGCTATTAGCAAAGATATGAAGACAATCGAATCAAAACATTTGGTTACTCCATTTAATGCTAAAGCCATGGCCCTTTTCCCAGAGAAGGTGAATGGAAAATATGCGGCACTCCTTACGATAGATACCGACAAACCTCCATCCAACATTGCTTACGCTGAATTCGATAAATTAGAAGACATGTGGTCTCAAGCTTTTTGGGAAAAATGGTACGAAGAAAAAGAATCCCATATTATAAACTTCCATAGACTTAGCGACGACCATATAGAGCTCGGAGGTCCTCCAATAAAAACAAAAGATGGATGGCTCATCCTCTACTCACACATAAACCACTATGGTCAGGACAGTACCACTTTCGGTATAGAAGCAGTGCTTCTGGACAAAAAAAATCCTCGGTTAATCATCGGTCGAACCAAGGGCGCCTTCCTCGTACCAGAGCTTTATTACGAGACAACCGGTATGGTTAAGAATATTGTTTTTCCTTCTGGAGGTCTTGTAAAAGGCAACAAACTAGAAGTATATTATGGCGGAGCAGATACACACTGCTGTAAAGCAACTATTGGTCTAGACAATTTCTTAAAAAACCTTATCCCTTCTTCTCAAAAACTAGTGAATCGCTTTGTTGGTAATCCGATAATCTCTCCCCGCCCCAACAAGGACTGGGAAGCGCATGGAACCTTCAACCCCGCTGCTGTAGATCTAGGGGGCATGGTACACATCTTTTATAGAGCCATGTCTTCAGACGACACCTCAACATTTGGCTATGCCAACTCTAAAGATGGTTTCGTCGTCAAAGAAAGAGGGGACGAACCTGTATATCTCCCAAGAGCCGACTTCGAAAACAAGCACCACCCAGGTAACTCTGGTTGCGAGGATCCGAGACTCATAGAATTAGGTAAGGATATCTTCATGACTTATACAGCTTACGACGGTTTTTTACCAAGAGTGGCTATCACTAAAATATCTAAAGAAAATTTCTTAAAGAAAAATTGGCAGAGATGGAGTGTACCCGTCATTATCACACCACCCGATGTACCAAACAAAGATGCAAGTATCGTACCCGAGAAAACAAGTGCTGGTTATATCTTCCTACATAGGATAAACGATAGTGTCTGCGCAGATGTCTTAAGTTCTCTAGATTTTAAAAAAGAAAGAGTTATAAGATGTATCGAGCTTATAAAACCCAGACCCGGCATGTGGGATGGACACAAGGTTGGTATATCTGGACCTCCTATCAAAACCCCAAAGGGGTGGCTCCTTTTTTACCACGGAGTTTCGGAAACTAGGACCTATAGGGTCGGCGCAGTATTACTTGATCTTAAGGATCCAACAAACCTTATCTCAAGAACCGCGGTTCCTCTATTTGAACCAGAAGAAGATTACGAAAAAAAAGGTGTAGTGCCGAAGGTGGTCTTCCCTTGTGGAAACATCAGGAGGAAGGACAAGATTTACCTATACTACGGTGGGGCCGACCAGGTTGTTGGAGTAGCTACCCTTTCGTTAAAAACTTTACTTAAGATTCTCTCATGATTGAACCGGGCTACGCCAACAAGGAGGTTATTATCTTTGACCTCGATGGCACTTTAGCTATAAGTAAGTCCCCCATTGACCCAGATATGTCAAACCTTTTAGGTGAGCTTTTAGAGAAGCGGAAGGTCATCATCATATCTGGTGGGCATCTTAAACAGTTTGATAAACAGGTTCTTAAACATTTGGATTTTCCAGATGAGAAGTACCAGAATTTTTTTATCATGCCTGGATCTGGATCAAGTATGTATAGATTCGAAGGTCGGAAAGAGCAGAAAATATACGCCGACCTTCTTTCGCAAGAAGATAAGGGAAAGATATATCAAGCTTTCTATTATGCACTTGAGAAGGTGCCCTTTAACCTTCCCGACTTTCCTTATGGAGAGAGAATAGAGGATAGAGATGTGGAGATAACTTTCTCTGCTCTAGGACAAGAAGCTCCTGTAAAAGAGAAAGAGGGGTGGGACCCCAATCGTAAAAAAAGAGAAATACTCATCAGATTCCTCCAAGAAAAAATCCCTGAATTTGAAATACATATGGGAGGAATGACCTCTGTAGATGTGACTAAAAAAGGTATAGACAAAGCTTATGGAATACGAAAAGCTAGTGAAGAGCTCAAGATACCTATAGAAAAAATGTTGTTTGTTGGAGACGCGTTATATAAAGATGGCAATGATGAACCAGCGAAGAAAACGGGGATCGATTGTATAGAAGTCAAAGATGTAGATGGGACGAAAAAGCTTATACATGAGATAATATCAAAATGAAGAAAATCGTAGGCATAATCGTCATAGTTGGTATAGCCATTTTTTTTCTTTTTAAATCTCCTACTGAAAAGAAAGAAGTTAGGGTTGAAATAATGCAAACCGTACCAAACCCTAACCCATCTAACGCAACTTTCTTTTTCGATGAAGGACTTGTGACTTTGAAGGATGGTAGATCTTCTGTCCCAATTTCTGGAGGGTCTATTGCAATCGAAACAACCTTATCCGATACAATCTCCTATGGAGATATAAATGGAGATGGAAAAAATGATACCGTAGCACTTCTTATTCAAACTGGTGGAGGCTCTGGTGTTTTTGTCTATCTGGCTTCTTATGTATCGGGTAATGTTGAATACAAAGGATCAAATGCGATATTCATAGGAGATAGAATTTCTCCAAAATCTATCGAGATAAATCAAAGTGGATTAATCACGCTTAAATATTTAGACAGAAAGGACGACGAACCAATGGCAGCGGAGCCAAGCATCCTTGTTGAAAAAAACTTTGTCTATAAATCAGGGTCTATTGAAGAAAAGTAATTTTTGTGCTTTAATATCGACTTCCCATAAAAACAGCT
>CAYGLE010000014.1:401-3761 GCA_964350995.1 uncultured Candidatus Saccharibacteria bacterium | reverse complement strand
GAGGTTGAGCGAGTGCTACGCTCTATAGACACGGTGCTTCTGGTTGTAGACGCCCAAGAAGGTCCTATGCCTCAAACAAGATTTGTGCTTAAAAAATCTTTAGAACTTGGACTTAAACCTATAGTAGTTATAAATAAGATAGACAAGCCAGCGGCCAGACCAGCCGCTGTACACGAAATGGTTTTAGAACTCTTTTTAGAGCTTGGAGCCAACAACGAGCAGATAGACTTCCCCACTGTCTACGCTATTGGTAGAGAAGGAGTGGCTATGAAAAAGCTTGATGATGAACGCAAAGACCTCTCTCCTCTTTTAGACACAATACTCGAGCATGTCCAAGAAGCAGAGCAAAATTTTGATAAACCAGCTAGACTTCAACCGTTTAACCTCGCTTACGACAACTTCTTAGGACGCCTTGCTATAGCTAGAGTCTACGAAGGTGTGCTAAAGAGTGGTCAGGAAGTTTTTGTTAAAAAACATGACGGAACTACTTACAAAGGTAAGATCACCAAACTCTTTACTTTTGAAGGATTAAAAAGAATAGAGAAGGAAGAGGTGTCTGCAGGCGATATTGTAATGCTAGCAGGACTTTCGGATATTTATATTGGCGATACTATTGCAGGGTCCGAAGACACTCCTAGCCTTCCAACCATAAACATTGATGAACCAACTATCTCACTTAATTTTTTGGTAAACGATTCTCCCTTTGCCGGCAAGGAAGGAAAATTCGTAACCGGAAGACAGATAAGGGAGCGCTTGGAAAGAGAACTCGAGGTGAATGTCGGACTCAAAGTAGATTTTGATAAAAACGAAGCTATAACTGTCTTTGGTCGAGGAGAACTCCACATTGCAATCCTCCTTGAAAACATGAGAAGAGAGGGTTTTGAACTCCAAGTTTCCCAACCACACGTTATTACCAAGGAAGTTCTTGGTAAGAAGATGGAACCATTTGAAGAGGTGGTAGTAGATGTACCTGAGGACATGAGCGGGGTGGTAATATCCCACTTAACTTCAAAAAAGGCTCAGCTTATGGATATGAAAACAAATGAGGGTCAAACCCGTCTCATTTTTGAAACTCCAACTAGAGGACTTCTTGGTTACAGGGGTCAATTTATCGTAGACACTCGAGGACTCGGAATCCTTTCTTCTAGATTTATTGGATTTAAAGACTATGCCGGAGAAATAGACCACCATGATGTGGGATCTATGATCTCTATGGAAAAGGGTAAAGCTCTGGCTTTTGCGTTGGATAATCTTCAACAAAGAGGTACCCTCTTTATAGGTCCAAGTGTTGAGGTCTATGAAGGTCAGGTCATTGGAAATACATCTAAAGGCGAAGACCTGTACGTAAATCCAACCAAAGGAAAACAATTAACCAACATGCGTGCTTCTGGAACTGATGGAAGTGTCTTTCTCGTACCTGCTTGGGAACTTACTATTGAGAGAGCAATGGAAATAATGAAAGACGATGAATATATCGAGATAACTCCGATATCAGTCCGTCTAAGAAAAAAGCTCCTCACTCAACAATCTCGCGCTAAAGCTCAAAGACAGGATCTGAAATAAAATCAAATTTTGTATTCCCCTACTCTGGTTCGTTTTATATTGAAAGCTAAGGCTTTTGTACCTAAAATCTTTCCCATCTCGTGAGAGAGCGAGCGAATGTATGTGCCAGAAGACACACTAGCTTTGAAACTTGAGATTAAAAACTTTTCTCTCTTCATTATCTCAAGTTCTTGAATCCATCTATTTTTTATCTCTCCTTGTCTAAAGTCGCCCAAAACCTTATCAATTCTTCCTAAAATATTTTCTAATAATTCTTCTCCATTTATTAGACGAGTATTGAGGTGTTCTATAGAAAATATTTTTATACTTTTTGTGGGAATATCTATTTCATCTATCCTGCCCTCTCTCGACCAGGAATGAAGTGCTTTACCAAAAACTGTACGGGAAGAATATGGAGGGTAGGTTTGTGTCTTCTTCTCCCCTATTTCTCGAAGCAATCTCTCCATCCTCTCCTCAAGTTTTATAGGCGTTTTACCCATTTCCAACACCAAACCTAGAATGTCGTATGTATCTGTCTCGAAACCCCAAAGTACCTCGAATTCATAGGTTTTATCTAAACCCAAGTACTTCTCTTTCTCCTTTGTATTTCCCGCCAAAACAAGTAAAAGACCTTCGGCCATTGGGTCAAGCCTTCCAAGATAGGTCACCTTGGTTTCTGAATACTCTGGGCTTTTTTGACGAAATCTATCTATACATTCAAGAGGTGTCTCACCTATATTTTTATAGAGTTTTATGAGTTCCGTCATTCCTGTATAATACACTCATGTCAAAGCTAGATACCAGCCCATATAAAGGCGTCAGAGACTTCTATCCAGAGGATATGAAGATCCAGAACTTCATCTTCGGTGTATGGAGGAAGGTTGTGGAGAAGTTTGGTTACGAAGAATATGGCGCCTCAATACTAGAACTTACCGAAATATATAAAGAGAAATCGGGAGATGAGATAATCAATGAACAAACCTTCACCTTCCTTGATCGAGGTGAGCGATCTGTCACCTTGCGCCCAGAGATGACCCCCACCCTTGCTCGTATGGTAGCGGCCAAGCGAAGGGTTTTGAAATTCCCTCTTCGTTGGTATTCCATTCCGAATCTATTCCGTTACGAACAACCACAAAGAGGTAGGAAGCGTGAACATTGGCAACTTAATTGCGATCTTTTGGGTATTCCAGGGCTTCATGGTGATAGGGAGATGATTTCCTTGGTTTACGCAATAATGAAAGAATTTGGAGCTAAAGATGACGATTTCGAGATTAGAGTAAATAATTGTAGCCCAAATGATTTTAAAGACATTGCGCCGAGTGTGATTCTAGATGAATCTTTAGCTCGAGGACAAACTTATTATACTGGGATAGTTTTTGAAGTTTTTGATACTGATAAAAATAATCCACGCGCTCTGCTTGGAGGTGGTCGCTACGACAACTTGCTTGAAATGTTTGATGTCGAACCCGCACCAGCCATCGGTTTTGGAATGGGAGACATCACCATGCGTGATTTTCTTGAGACACACAAGTTGGGACCCTATGCGTAAAATAGTTTTTGATATTGAGACAAAAAATATTTTTGCCGATGTGGGTAAGAGAGACCCAGCGGCTTTGGATATATCCATCATCGGCATCTACGATTCAGAGTCTGACTTATACAACACTTACCTTGAAGACGAGCTCCCCAAGCTCTGGCCAATACTCGAAAGAGCGGATATGTTAATTGGTTTCAATTCTGACCATTTTGATATACCACTTTTAGACAAATACTATCCAGGAGATCTGACAAAGATAAAAAGCATCGACCTCATGCGAG
>CAYGLE010000014.1:0-391 GCA_964350995.1 uncultured Candidatus Saccharibacteria bacterium | reverse complement strand
AATGAAGAGTTTGGATATTTTAAAAGAAATCCATAATTCCTATGGTCGTAGAATGAAGTTAAACCAATTAGCAGAAGGAACCTTGGGAAAGAAAAAATCGGGAAATGGTCTTGAAGCCACAGACTGGTGGAAAAAGGGAGAGATAGAGAAGATAAGGCAATACTGTATAGACGATGTAAAAATCACTAAAGAAATCTATGATTTTGCTAGAGAAAACAACAAACTGATTTTCAAAGAAGGAGGAAAACTGCACGAAATCAAGCTTAATACTTCAGAGTGGGAAAAGCCAAGTAAAAACAAACTAACCTTCACACTACCATTCTAATGAACCAGATATTTATTTTTGGATCAAAGTATTTGTTTCTAATACCCATCATACTTTATGTATTAT
>CAYGLE010000013.1:0-9982 GCA_964350995.1 uncultured Candidatus Saccharibacteria bacterium | reverse complement strand
ACTCCAATTGCTCTTCTTCTGGTAGGAGCTTCACGTGCTCCTTATTTATCCAGCGCAACTTGTCTTCGTTGAAGATTCCTCCCCCTTTCTGCACCTTTTTGATATCAAAAACTTTAACCAGTTCCTTAAGGGTGAATATTTCTTGATCTGTACCTGGGTTCCAACCTATAAGTACTAAGAAGTTCAAGATTGCTTCTGGTAAGTAGCCTTCTTTTTTATAAAAATCTATAGAGACCGACTCTCCGTGGACTCTTTTGGAAAGCTTTTTTCTGTCCTTATCTAAGATAAGTGGTAGATGGGCGTAGATGGGTCTTTTGGCTCCTATGGCTTCTTGTATGAGGATCTGGCGAGGAGTGTTGGAGATGTGGTCCTCTCCTCTTATGACGTGGGTGACCCCCATTTCATGGTCATCTACCACTACCGCTAGGTGGTAGAGCGGTTCTTCTGGCGATTTAGCAATGACGAAGTCTCCAAGCTCTGTGGTGTCAAACTCCACACTTCCCCTCACCATGTCTTCAAAAATAATTTTCTTATTTGGATTTTTGAATCTAACCACTTCCGCTCTTTGTCCTTCCTCCTTCACTTCTTCTTTTGAGATATAGGCGCTACCATTTTCTATCATTTTTTTTACATACGATACATATATATTTGTGCGTTCTGATTGTCTGTAGAACTCATCGTAGTTGAGACCAAGCCATGCTAGTCCATCTAAAATGTTTTTCTCAAATTCTTTAGTAGAGCGCTCCTTGTCTGTATCTTCTATTCTTAAGATAAATTTTCCACCAATTTTCTTAGCATAAAGGTAGTTGAAGAGGGTGGTGCGTGCGGTACCAACATGTAAGGGTCCTGTAGGAGAAGGTGCCATCCTCACAACCACTTTGTTTGAAAATATTTTTTTAAAGATATTCATATTCAGCTCACTTCATGAGAAAGACCGATTTTGAGTATTTCCTCGGCTACGAGTTTTGCAGAGTCTGGTTTGTCGAAGGCTTTCGCAGACTTTTCCAATCTTGCTCTCAACTCTTTGTTTTCAATGATTCTTATAATTTCAGCTGTCAGTATATGAGCGGTGAAATTGCCTTCCTCTATGACCTCACAAGCTCCGGCTCTGGCGTAGGCGAAAGCATTTTTTCTCTGATGGTCGCCGTTGGAGTCTTTGATCGGCACAATGATAGATGCCACTCCCCAACTAGCTATTTCAAAAATAGTTGACCCAGCTCTCGAGACGACCACATCTGCTATTCCAGAGGTCATTCGAAGTTCTATTGGATTTAGGTAGTCGTAGGGCCTGTATCTATCTTTGTTTGGAGAACCATTGAGGATTACTTCGGCAGTAGTTTTTGCCGATTTGATATGGTCCTTACCGGTTTGATGGATGATGATGAATTTTTTGACTAATTCCGGAAGTGATTCTATCAATACTTCGTTGATAGCTTCTGCGCCTTGGGATCCTCCCAACACAAGAACCACAGGCACTCCCTCTTCAAGTTTAAGGAAGTCTCTGGCTCCTTCTGTCTTCTTTTCTCTTATATCTTTTCTTACTGGATTTCCGGTGTGTGCTACCTTGCCACTTGGAAAGTATTTCACTGCTTCGGCCCAGGAAACAGCTATTCTATCGGCAAATTTACCAGCCCAAGCGTTTACTTTGCCGGGGACTGTGTCGGATTCGTGGATCACAACTGGGATGCCTAAAATTTTAGCTGCCATAAGTACAGGGAAGCTTGCATACCCTCCCTTACCAAAGACTACATCTGGGTATAGTTTGTAGACCTTATATAAAGCAGTGAGCATCCCCCATGCTGTTCTCCAAAGGTCAAAGAAATTAAGAATGGAGAAATACCTTCTTATCTTTCCTGCCTGATTTTTTTTGAAGGTGATCTCTTGTTCAAAGAGAGTACTCTCACTGTATGGCGAAGGAGCCATAAAAAAGAGTTCTGGCTCGATGAGTTTCTTGTCTTTCGAAAGTGTTTTGATAGCTTCGGCTACTGCGATTATGGGGTAGAAGTGTCCGCCAGTTCCTCCGCCGGTAAAAAGAATTCTCATTATTTTTTGTTTTGATTAACCGCTCTTGGAAATGGATCTTGATACAGACAATATGATTCCCATTTCTAAAAGGGTGAAGAAGAGTGATGTCCCCCCTTGGCTAACGAAAGGCAGGGTAATGCCAGAAAGCGGCAAGATACCAAGCATTGACCCAATATTCAAGAATGCTTGGGCTGTAATCATTATAACAAGCCCTAGAACAAGCAGTCTACCGAAGAGTTCGTCTGTTGCCGAAGAGATCTTCAGCCCTCTTATAGAGAAAAACAAGAAACATAAAATAAAGATGGTTGATCCAAAGAAGCCAAATTCTTCAGCTTGAACTGCAAAGATTGAGTCTCCCACTGGTTCGGGTAGAAATTTGAATTTTTGTAAACTTTGACCAAACCCTCTTCCAAAAAGTCCTCCAGAACCTATGGCGATGAGAGATTGTTGCACTTGGTAACTTGCTCCAGCAGACTCCGCGCTTGGATTAAAGTAAGTTGTAACCCTTTTCATGAGATATGGTCTTGTGACAGTTAGTACAGCAAAAGTAACAATTCCTACCAGGAAAAGAAAAAAAAGATGCTTCCACTTTCCTCCTGCGACAAAAAAGATGGCTAATCCTGCCAATACCAACATAAGGAATGTGTCGGTGTCTGGTTGTTTAAGCAGAAGGCCTCCACAGATAGATAAGAGTACAAGAAGTGGGATGAGTCCTTCTCTAAAATCCTCTACCCTCCCCTTTGTTCTTGCCACCCAAGCGGAGAAATAGACCACGAAAGCAAGCTTGAGTATTTCAGAAGGTTGTAGAGAAAAATTGCCGATCATGAGCCATCTTCTTGCTCCGTTATGCTTAAAACCAATTTCTGGTATTAAAACTAGGATGTTTAAGATTATTGCAAAAATGAGTAATGGAAGAGCCCACTTTCGCCAAACTTTGTAATTAAGCCTGCTCACCAAATACATTGCGAGCGACCCAAGGCAAAAGCCCAATACCGCTTGAGAGAAGGTGACGGAGAGGTATTGAGTGTTTGACCTAGCCAAGAGTCCTAAAGAAGTGGAGTAGAAGGTAACAAATCCTATAACGATAAGAGCGATGACGGATATTAGGAAAAGTCTATCTACCTTATTTTTTCCACGAGACATTTGGCAAATTATACCAGAGACAATACAAGAAAATTATTGATTTCTTAGGTTATCCGATGAGTACCAAAACTATTCCTATAAGGCTAGATAAAACACCCACAATCCAATAACGCATGACGACGGTAGAGGCAGGCCAACCCTTAGCTTGGAAGTGGTGGTGTAGTGGGGCGACTAAAAAAACTTTCTTCCCTCCCCTAAACTTTTTGGAAAGTATTTGGATAGAACTTGAAGCAGAAGAGACGACTAATGTGGATGCGATGATTGGTAGAAGGAGGACCTGACCAGTGAGGAAAGCTACGACACTAAGGGTCATGGTGAGCGCCATGATACCCGTCTCCGACATAAAAAATCTTGCTGGTGGGATATTGAACCAAAGAAAGGCTAGTATCCCTCCCACAAGCACAAAGCAGAAGGCGGACAAGTCCACTTGGTTGCCCAAGAAGGCAATAAAGCCATAAGTGCTAAAGATGATAGCGAAGATACCCCCAGAGAGTCCGTCTAACCCATCTATCACTCCCCCAGAGTAAGTCCCCAACATAACAAGAACAAAGAAAGGTATAAAAAGCCAACCAATATCCAATATTCCATAGAAGGGTACGATGATGCTTGTAGCCTCAAGTTTGCTGTAGAACCACCACGCACCAGAGAGTGCCACTACAGTGACCATAATGATCCTTTTCTTGAAGGAGAGTCCCCCAGCTTTTTGGTCGTATATCTCGTTAACAGAAAAATAATCATCAATGAGTCCAAACAGAGCTCCGACTATGAGAGTAAAGACAGGCAACCAAGTTTGGTTTCTAGAGAGGAAGTCTAGTTTGTCTAAGATGTCGTTATCAAATTGTGAGCCAAGCCAGAAAAGGAAAATGGTTATGAGAGCGCTTACCCAGATGACAGCACCACCCATCCTTGGAGTTTTTCTTTCTTCATCGTTGTGAAGCTTTTGAGTGATCGTTGCGACATCCCCGTTTGTGGTGGCGACAACGCTTCGTTTTTTCCAAAATTTTTTTCTTACCAAAAAGTTAGATATTCCAGGGGTGATGATAAAGCCTATTACGAAGGCAAAGATAGCGGGAACAAAGATTTTTACGACATCTATCATTTGGTAGATATTACACTATTTTGAACGCTTAAGAGGCTCAAGTCTACAAGTTTTTGCATGTCTTCAAATCTTCCATCCTCGGTTGATCCAAGTATGGCTATGATAATCGGTCGGCCTATTTCTGGGTCAAAGGCTATGAGGAGGTTGCCTCCTGCGAGGTCAGTAAAGCCGGTTTTGGAAGCAATAAGACCAGGTATATGGTTTACAATGATGTTTGTGTTGTTGGCTGTGTATACATGTCCTTCTTGGGAAATTGTTTTGATTCTTGTTTCTTTGGTAGCGGAGAAAATTTCTGGATTTTGTTCTAAAACATATTTCATAAGCAGTACTTGGTCGTATACACTTCCGTACGCTCCGGCCTTATTGACACTTTCCTCTTCAAGATCAAGACCAGTGTCGTTTAGATAATAAGTGTTCTTCATCCCGATGGTACTGGCCTTTCTATTCATTTTTTCTACAAAACTTTCTGTCGATCCAAGAGCAAGTGCTATAGCTCTTATCCCATCGTTTGCCGAACTCACTAGAGAAAAATCCAACAAGTCCTTAATGGTCCACCTCTCCCCTGCTATGAGTCCTGCATCTCCATCAACTCTCAATGCATCATTTGAAACAATGACAGTGCTTGTGTTTGGGGCGGACTCATTAGCCACAAGAGCGCTCATCATTTTTGTAAGAGAAGCTAGTGGAAGGCGGTCATCAGGATTTTTAGAGAAGAGGACGAGACCTGTGTTGGTGTCGTAGACGATAGCAGCCTTAGCTTTGAGATCCACTTCTTCTATGGGTAGTGGAGTGTTGGGCACTTCTACGACCACTTCCTCTTTATTAACCTTCGCACCTACAAGATAAATGAGGGTCACAAAAAATAGGAGTAAAAAACCCAAGAAAGAAAAAAACATGATTTCTTGTTTATTCGTCAGCATTTGGCGTCTCTGTTTTTACAAAACTTTCTATTTTCTCTAGGGCTGTTTTAAACTCTGGCAGGTTTTCCCTACTCTTGAGCCCAAGATGTTTGAGAAGGTCTAGGGTGGGTTTGTAACTGTATCCCCTTCCGGCATCCTTACTTTCTGTTCGTTCTACAAGTCCGCGTATGAGAAGATTCCTTATAATGAAGCTTGAGTTTACCCCCCTTATATAATCTATCTCTCTTCTTGATACTGGACCTTTGTAAAGAATGATAGAGAGGGTTTCTAACCCAGCTCTTCCTAAACTTTTCTCCACCTCTTCTTTTTGCATAGCTTCTATTAAGCTACTAAGCTTTGGGTTTGTGCCGAGCTCTACCGACTCCCCATCCCCCACCAATACGATGCCTCGGTCTTTGTATTCTTCTTGTAGTTCTTCTACTAATTTCTTTATATTCTCAACACTCTCGTTCAAAATTTGTGAGAGTTCTTTGAGAGTCACGGGTTCGTTCTTGAAGAGGAGTATGGCTTCTATTTCTGTTTTCTTATCCATTGTTTTTTTATTTAACCCAAACTCGGCACGGTTATCTTATCAGTTTCTATCTCTATTTCTCCATGTTTGGCTTCTTGATTTACCCTTATAACCCCTCGTTTGAAGAGTTCAAGCATGGCTAAAAAGCCGACAATCAGGTTTATCTTATCTTCTTTTTTGTAGACTTCGCTAAACTTCATCTTGATACCCTTAGACACTCTCTCGCTTAGCTTTTCTATCATTTCTTCTAGTGTGATTATTTTTTTGACAGTTGTTTTAGGCAAGACATTAGCTTTAGGAAGAGTCTCTAAGATTCTCATCAGAGATTCCGACAAGTTCTTTACATCTGTTTTATCGTCTGGAGAGAAGACGACAAATTCTTTTCTGCTCGGAGTTTTGCTGTAGATAATGTTTTTGCCAAAAAGATTTTTGATCTCTAAAGAGAGCTCTTTAAACTTCTGATAGATTTTTAATCGAAGTTCTAGATCTTCGATAGAAGCTGTCTCCTCTTCTGTTAGGGGAAGATTAGGAAGCAGAGAACGACTCTTTATAAGCATAAGAGTTGAGGCCACAAGGATAAACTCTGCACTCTCTTCTAGCGGGAACTCTTCATGTTCGTCTATATATCTTACGAAGTCGTCGGTCACTTGGGCCAAGGACACGTCGTTCACAAAAAACTTTCTCTTCTCTATAAGATCAAGTAGAAGGTCAAGTGGTCCTGTAAAAGCTTCTGTCTTTACCGAATAATTAAGCCCCGCCATGTTTTATGGGTTAAGTCGTTTTACGTCTCTGGGGAGGTAAGTAGCCTCGCGGACATTTGGGAGGTCAAGGATCCTCATTATGAAGCGGGCTGGACCCACTCCTCCCCCTCCGTGTGGAGGACATCCAAACTTAAAGAAGTTTATATAATCCTTGAGAGCTTCAAGGTCCATCCCCTTTTCTTCTGCTTGTTTGATGAGCACTTCAGGTCTATGCTCTCTTTGAGCTAGGGTTGTTACCTCAATACCTCTATATATAAGGTCGGCTCTTCTTGCTCTGTCAGAACCTTCTTCTAGTCGCATGTGGTAGAAGGCGCTTTTAGATTTGTGATAGTCGGTGACAAAGACAAAGTCATGGTTGTGTTTTTCTCGTACATACTCGGAGATGGCTTTCTCCTCTTCTGCCGAGAGATCATGTTCCTCTCCACTCCCTACTCCCTTTTCTTTCAGTATTTTTTTTACCTCTTCTATTTTGATACGAGGAAAAGGTCTTTGGGGTACTTCTATATTGAATTCTGGAAATTTTTCCTTAAGTTGTGTAAAGCCTGCTACTATCATCCCCTCCTCTTCGTCCATCACATCGTGGTGTGAGTTTATGTAGGCTATTTCAAAGTCCCAACCGGTAAATTCTGTAAGGTGTCTGGTGGTGAAGGAGAGTTCGGCTCGGAAAACAGGACCCACCATAAAAACTTTTTCAAATCCCGAAGCAATCCCCATTTGTTTGTAGAATTGTGGAGACTGAGCAAGATAAGCCTTACCCCCAAAGTAATTGACTTCAAAGACCTCTGCCCCAGTTTCTGAAGGGGTAGACATAAAAGATGGAGGGTAGAGTTGGATAAACCCTTTTTCATCCCAATACTTTCTCCAGCCTTTTTCAAATTCAGTCCAAACTTTAAATATCTTTGCTTTCTCTGGTTTTCTAAGATCAAGCCATCTGTAGTCTAAGCGTATCGGTGCTTCTGTTTCCTCCCCTCCTTTAAGAGTTACAACTGGTATAGGTAGTTCTGCTTCAGATTTGGAAAGCACTTCAATTTTTGTTGGGTGCATCTCGCTTCCTCCTGGGGCTTGTGGAGCCTCTTTCATTTTCCCTGTTACTCTTATAACTGATTCTAAAGTTAGATTTTTTGCTGTTTCAAACTCACTATTATCAGCAGTGACGACCACTTGAGTTAAGCCCTTCATATTGCGGACAACGATAAAAACAATCTTCGACTGAACTCTTAGAGCTTGTACAAATCCTTGAAGCATATTAGTCATTGTGTATTAAACCTATTTTTTTGCGCACTTCTATCATCTTCTTATGCACTACCTCTCGCATTTTCTTGCCTCCTTCGGTCATTATTTTATCTACATCTTCCTTTGCCCATTTCGCACGATTTTCTCTCAAGGGTCTTATAAAGTTTTTGATATCTTCAGCAAGGAGCTCTTTCAGTTTCTTATATTGACCTTTGTTTTCGGTATAAATCTTATCCAATTCCTCATTGGTTCTGAAGAGTTGGTGGATTTTGAAGACGTTCTCTGGGTACTCTCCCGATGAGTCTGTCACAATACTCATCACAAGCTTTTCTATCTCATCATCTTCGGCAAATAGGGGGATGGTATTGCCATAAGACTTACTCATCTTTTGCCCATCTATACCGAGGACGGTGGCTACATTCTCTCGGATCAACTCTTTAGGTTCCTTGAAAGTTTCGCCATAAGTGTTGTTGAAGTCTCTTGCTACCTCTCTTGCTATCTCTACGTGCTGTATCTGGTCCTTGCCTACCGGCACCACATCTCCATCTACCGCGAGGATATCTGCCGCCATAAGTAGAGGGTAGTTGAAGGTGCCCACACTTACTTCTTTACTCTTAGCTTCCTTATCTTTAAAGGCGTGCGCACGCATGAGCTCTGGCATGGTTGTAAGGCAGGAAAAAATCCATGCAAGTTCTACCACATGGGGTATATCGGACTGGTAGTAGAGTGTAACTCTTTTTGGATCAAGACCTATTGCTAAGAGATCTAAGATAACTTCTCTAGAGATTTTCTTCAATTCCTCTGGGTTTTGGAGGGTGGTGAGGGCGTGCAAATTGGCTACGAAAATCCTTGTTTCGTACTCGTCCTGTAGGTCAACAAATTGCTTAAGAGCGCCAAAATAATTGCCGATATGGAGCCTGCCAGATGGCTGAATACCGCTAACCAAAATCTTCTGCATATGGAAGTATATTAACAAAGAAAAGAGCCCTTATACAGGGCTCCCTACTCTACATACAGAGGAGGTATAGACTCACCCACAGCATGACCCTCCACTCTCTCCTTCCCTTCCGAATAGAAGATAGCGAAGACGAGATCCTTTTTCCCAGCCACAAGAGGCTTGAGGAAGAGTAGGTCTGCCGGCATCATGCTCTCGAATGGTATGCCCCAAAGATCGAAATATTGGGGTTTACCCATTTCCTCCGTTTCCTTGAGTCTCCCTATCCAACTTTCTGCATGATAGAAGTAGACGTGGCATTCGAAGGTGTGCTCCCTTCCTTCGAAGAAGTCGATGACAGCCACCTCTTCCAGTCTTTCAGACCCTGTGAGTTCTGCTCCAGACTCTTGGACGAACTCTCTTAGTGCCGTGTCCACCATCGTCTTGTCGCCTTGCTCGGGGCTAAACTTGCCTCCGTAACCATTCCACTTTCCGGCACCCACCTTCTTTTTCTTTGGTGCGAGCCAGATCCTCCCCAACTCTCTTGGGAAGAGTAGAGTGCATTGCTCCATATTCTAAAGATCCTTTTGTCTGAGTGACTTCTGGATATTCATTGTAACACTTTTTGTCTTATGAAAATTAAGACGACTTACGAGCAAGAATGGTAGCTTTGATATTAAACATGGGAGTCCCATCGGGGTAAGTTTGTTTTGCCATACTGTTTTTTTCTGAGTACTCAAGTACTTCCCAGTCAGAATAGAGCTCTTTTAACTCGCCAAGTTTTGGTAAATAACTTTTATTACTAGACTTGAGCTTGGCAAAAGCTCCTGCGTTAGTAAAGGTTGAAATTGCATTTAGCCCACCATTATTTGTATGAGATTTCATTTCATCAATAAAGTTTAAGGCTTTTTCTTTAGTTAAATGGTGGAGCATAAAGGTTGTAACAATAAGATCGTAATTCCCATTTACACCATCCAAGGCATTACCAACTTCGGCTTTCAAGTTTTTCAATCCCTTCTTTTTTGCACTTTCATTTATTAATTTAATTCCAACATCAGAAATATCTATCGCCTTAACTTTTAATCCTTTTTCAGCTAGGGCTAAAGCATTTCTTCCTTGACCAGCACCAATCTCTAAAGCGATTGCATCATTTGGTAATAACTCAATCGCTTTTAGTACCACAGCTTCTGGTTTACCACCAACAAAAACATCTTGTTCAGAAGAATAAAGTTTGTCGTAATATTCCTTCATTAATCTTCTTAACCCAAAGGTAATTCTACATAGAAGGTAGAACCATTGCCGGTGCCGAGGGATTCGACCCAAATACGGCCTTTGTGGGCTTCTACGACAGCTTTA